>NZ_JBHZGL010000007.1:0-193168 GCF_051900415.1 Frateuria sp. GZRR35 | reverse complement strand
CCGCGCTGGGTGACGTGGAGCGGAATACCAGGCAGCAGCAGACGTGGCATCCGTGGCATGGTCGGGCTTCCTTCGAACGGAGTCGCCACCATGCAGCGGAAGGGAGCAGGGGTCTGTCCGGGAAGTCGGCCGGCTGTTGTGAGTCCTCGGCTTAACCAACTCCGTCCCCGCCACCTGGTTGTATGCTCGCGTATAAGGACCGGCGGAAGTACATGGGTTTCAAGGGATATGTTCTGGTCGCACTGGCCGTGGCCGCGGGCGCGTATGTGGTGGCGCTGTACAACGGCTTGGTGCAGTTGAAAAACAACGCCGCCAAGGCGTGGTCCAACATTGACGTGTTGCTCAAGCAGCGGCATGACGAGCTTCCCAAGCTGGTGGAGACCTGCAAGCGGTACATGCAGTATGAACAACCCACGCTCGAGCGGGTGATCGCCGCACGCTCGAACGTTTCCACCGCCATGGCGCGCGGCAATCCGCAAGCGCTTGGGGACGCGGAGGGGCAGCTGCGCCGTGACCTGACCCAGCTCTACGCCGTGGCGGAGAATTATCCGGAGCTGAAGGCGGACGAGTCCTTCCGCTTCCTGCAGGGCCGCATCAGCGGGCTTGAAAGCTCGCTAGCTGATCGCCGCGAGTTCTACAACGAGTCGGTCAACGCCCTGAACGTGAGGCGGGAACAATTTCCCGACAATCTCGTGGCCGGCCTGTTCCATATCCCGGGCGCCGAACTGCTGCACTTCACGAGCGAGGAGACCCGCGACGTGGACATGCAGGCGCTTTTCAGCTGAGAGGACCTGCCGCGTACGCCTCGCGCCGCGTTGTCCGGCCATCCAGGGGAATGTGATCGTGCATTTGGAAGCTCTCCTGCTACCGCTGCTGATTGTCTTGATCGCCGGCTTGGCGTGGAGTGTCGAGCAGCAGCTGCGTTGGTGGAAGCGCACGCGTGGCGTGGAGGCGGGCGTTCCGCTATCCAAATGCCGTTCCGCGGCCCAAGGCTACGTCCGGCTGTTCGGCACACAGTGGTACGTCGGCGGCCAGCCGCTGCTGGCGCCCATGACCGGCAAACCCTGCACCTGGTGGAGCTACACCATCGAGCGGCATGTTACCTGGAGACTGGACAAGACTGCCCCGGAGTGGAAGGTGGTCAAACAGGCCACCAGCGCATCGCCGCTCCTGCTCGATGATGGCACCGGGCAAGTGGTGGTCGAGATCGCCGGCTCAGAACGCCTCGCCGACGCCCGCGATCGCTGGTATGGCGAAGCTGCCTGGCCTGTCTGGCCCCCATCGCTCTTCCCGGGCGGGCATAAATACCGCTACACCGAAAAGCGGATGGACGAAGGCGACACTCTCTACGTCGCCGGGCAGCTCACCACGCACTCGACCGTCCCGTCGGCCGCCGGGATCAAGCAGGCGGCACTTCGCCTGCTGGGCCGCTGGAAGCAGGACCAGCCGGCGCTGCTCGAGCGCTTCGACCGCAACCAGGATGGCGTGGTTGATCCGGGTGAATGGGGAACCGCGCGCCAGGCCGCCTTCGCCCAGGCGGAACGGGAGCAGAGCCGGGAACAGGACTTCGCCCCGGAAGGGCGCAGCGTGATTTCCAAGCCCAGGGACGGCAAGCCCTTTGTGGTCTCGCCAGTGCTGGATCTGGAGCCTGGCGAGTTCCCCAACCCATCGCGACCGTCGCCGTTCTGGCTGGTGGCCTTCCTGATGGGCGTCGTTTGGTGCGTCAAGGAGTTTGCAAGTTGACTGGCTCCATAAAGGGGACGGAGGGGATTAAGGCTGCATAATTCCATCCGTCCCTTTTTTGCGAAAGAAAACAATGCATCAAACCAAGCCGTAGACATGGGCGCTAACGGGGCCAGGTTCACTTTCCTAGGACAGGGGCGTATGGGTAACGAGCATTTCAGCGATCCCACGTGGGTGCGCCGGCACACGAACGTCGCCGACTTGCTGGACGATGGCACGGAAAACGGAAGCGACCTGGGCGCGCCCGTGGGCAGTGGCGAAGGCGCGGCCGATGAGCGTATCGACACCATGATTGCGGTCCGTTCCACGGTCGATCCGGTCGAAGTCCAGTTCGCGGGCGCGACGCTCGTGGACAAGGTGCAGAGCCCGCATGCCACGCCGGGCATGCGGTGGGCTGCCTTCATCTTGGGCGCTCGTGCCTGACGGCTTCCTCGCGATGGTCGCCGTCTCTCTCTATCGGGCCGAAGACCCGACCGGTTCCAACTGGGGCCTGTGGACGATCCTGTGGCTGGCGATCCTGGGGCATCTTCTGTTCTGGCTCTGGATCACCACGAAGACGCGCTCTCGGTGAAGAGTCGCCGCAAGGAGGTCAAGAAGTAGGCTCCGGAGTGCTGTCAAAGTCGACTCTGATATCTGTTCTCGGCCTGCGTCCCAGGACGCAATTGAGTGCCAAGGGGCGCGATGAAGGCCCGCGCCGCAAATGGAGCGCGAGTATGCGGCAAGGATCGGATCTCATGGTTGTTTGTGCTGGCGGGCTCAACGAACGAGGTCGGAGCCCCGTTCCTCGGCTCGGCAGAATGACCTCTCCTCGTCAGTGACCCTCGACGAAGCGCTTGAGCAGATACAGGAACAGGGCGCTGGCTCCTGCCGCCAGGATCAGACTGAGCCACGAGCGGGAATGCTGGTGTCCGGCCAGCGAGTCGGCATTCTGTGCCGCCAGCAAGAAGGGCTGGCCGTTGTTCGGCTTGCAGATGTATTCCAGGGGTTCGCTCGATTCGGTGTGCGCGCTTGTGGTGGTGATTTGTTGGTGGGCCGCGGCCCGAACCTGTTCCCACTCCTCCAGGCTGATTTCGCCATCGCCATTGACGTCGAAGCGGGCCAGCAAGGCCTGCTGATCGCGCTTCCAGGTGGTGAGCAGGTCGGACATGGCCCCCTGGTAGTTCCCGGCCTGTCGCCTGGGACGCATCGTGGTGAGCTGACCGAGTACGTACAGCGGATCACCCGGGCACATGCATTTCTCGGTGTACCGGTAGCGGCCCGTGCCCGCCAGGCTCATCCTGATCCGCTCGGTACCGGGAGGCTGGTTGCTGTACCAGTGGTGGGTCTGCGAGGGCCGTACCTCGGCTCCCTCGGGATGAATGCGCACCTCGCCAGTCGGGTCGCGCAGGATGATCGGAGCCTGGCTCGTCTGCTCCTCTATCGTCTTCCAGTGGTCGTTCATTGGCCACCAACGACGCTTCTCGACCTTGTAGTTCCACCAGGTGCACCAGGAGCCGGTGAACGGGGTAGTGAGGGACTGGTCCGGGGGCGAATACTGGACGCCTTCCAGCTCGACCAGGCCCTGCGCGGCCGAGCGCGCCCGCGAGGTCGGGGTGTCCTCGATCAGGCGCGCGCGCTTCAGGGACTTGAACCAGCGGACTACACCAAGAACCGCCAGGATGGCCAGGATGGCCAGAGGCCGAACGTCGCGGTGGTGGTAGTCGATGAGCGCGAGCATCGTCATCACTCGAACAGGGGGGCGGAGGGGCGCTGTGTCACCTCGGGCGAGGTGAACTGGAGCAACGATGCCGGACCGATGCCTCCCAAGCGGGCAACCAGCAGATCGGGAAACTGGAGGCGGCGGGTGTTGAGGCGGTTGACCGTTTCGTTGTACAGAAGTCGCCGGTCTGCGATAGAGCATTCCAGAACGCTGACGCGCGACTGCAGGCCGGCAAAGACCGTGTCGGCCTGCAGTGCGGGATAGCCTTCGGCCAGGGCGAGAACCCGCTGCACCCGATGGCGCAGGTGGTGCTCGGCACGACCGACGCGGCCAACGTCGCCGGCGTCGCCCGCTCGCGCGACTTCGGCGCGGGCCTCCATGATCTGCGCCAGTGCGTGCTGCTCGTACGCCATGTATTGCTTGCAGATTTCGACCAGCTTGGACAGCTCCTCGCTCCGCTGCTTGAGCAGGATGTCGATGTTTGCCCAGGCACGGCGAACGTTATGCCGCAGCGCAATCAGGTTGTTGAACAGAAACACCAAGTAGACGATCGCGAGCGCGATCGCCACAGCGAACAACATCCTTTTGATCATCGGGTTCGATTCCAGGTCGCTCGACGACATCATAGCCTTGCCGCTCGCCGGAAATGCGTGGCCAAAGCCGGCGGCGTCCAAAGCGACGTGCGGAGGCTGGTTTTCAATTGCGTCTGGATACCGACGCGAAATGCCGAAGCGCGCCGATTCTTCCGTTGCGGTCACGAAACCGTGTGCGGCATGACCGGAATGGGACCACGAAAAGATTTGTCGCAGTGTCGTACCTCCGGTAGGCTCGGCGGCGCGTGCCGATCGGTGAAGCACGATCAGGAACAAGGACAGGGGGAACAGGATGCATCTCGGATTTATCCTCGGCGTGGGGTTGTTGGTCGTGGTCCTGGCCTACGGCGTTTCCATCTACAACTCACTGGTCCGGCTCAAGCACAACGCCGTGACCGCCTGGTCCAATATCGACGTGCTTCTGAAACAGCGGCACGACGAGTTACCCAAGCTGGTGGAGGTCTGCAAGCAGTACTTGCAGTACGAACAGCCCGCGCTCGAGCGTATCGTGCAGGCGCGTGCCAACGTGGCGCAGGCTCGCCAGGCGGGCAGTCCCGAGGCGGTTGGCCGGGCCGAATCGGAGCTTCGCGGAGGCCTGGCGAACCTCTACGCCGTGGCAGAAAACTACCCCGACCTCAAGGCGAACGAGTCCTTCCGGGCGCTGCAAAGCCGCGTGAGCGGGCTGGAGAACGCGATCGCCGACCGGCGCGAGTCCTACAACGACACGGCCAATGATCTGAATATCCGTCGCGAGCAGTTTCCTGATCGTATCGTCGCCGGCATCGCCCATATCCGTTCGATGGAACTGCTGAAATTCGCGTCCGCCGAGCTGAGCGACGTCGATATGAAAGCGCTTTTTAGCTGAGGCGGAAAAACGGGATCCGCCGCCGGGGTCAATGGGAGCAACGCTTTCCGGCCTAAATAAAGGGGCGGAGGCAATTAAGCCGGTGTGATTGCTCGGCCCCCTTTTTGTAGGTGGTCAACTCCTTCCACTGAAGCCCACCCGGCCGGACACGGCCGCCGAACCCCGGTAACCGCTCGGCGTCGCGCCTGCGACTTTGCGCATCAGCCGGCGCAATGCGGTGGGATCGCGGTAACCCACGGCCGCTGCAACCTGTTCGATCGCCATGCGGCTGGTCTGCAGCAGGCTGCGGGCGCGGTGCAGGCGAACGCTCTGGATCAACTCGATCGTGCTCATGCCGGTGGCATGGCGCACGCGCCGCCCCAAGGTCCGCTCGGACACGCAAAATTCGCTGGCAAGCGCGCTCACCGACGGCACCGCCGGCAATGAGGTTTCCACGCGCCGGGTCAGGCGCGTGACCAGCGCATCGCCACTGGCCAGCATCGAGGGGACCACGAACTGCGCCTGCTCGCTGCGTTCGTGCAGCAACAACACGCGCGATACGCCATCGGCGAGCTTGCTGCCGAAACGCTGGCGCAACAGATAGAGCATCACGTCCGACTGTGCGAACGCCGCGCCCGCGGTAATGACAGGGCCGTCGACGCAAAGAATGCGGTTGGCTTCCACCCGCGTCTCCGGCGCCATGCGCGACAGCTCCGGCGCAAGCCACCAGGTCGTGGTGGCGTGCCGACCGGCCAGCACGCCCGCCGCGTGCAACAGGAACACCGCGGAGCAGGAAGCCGCCACCCGGCCGCCCGCCGCCACGTGCGCGGCGACGTGGCGGACGGCACGTCGGCAATCGTCCGCATCCATCCGCTGGCGCAGTTCGCGCGCATCCGTCACCCACAGGCCCGGCACCAGCAGCACGGAGCGGGTGCCCCGCTTGCGCCCCGGCAGGCGAAGCGTGTCGGCACCGATCCCACCCTGCATCTTCACGTGGCCGCCCATGGGTGAGTACAGGCCCCAGGTGGGTACCGCTTCGCCCTGTCGTGCAGCGAACAACGCGGCCGCCGACAGGATGTCGCGCGTCATCGCGACGCCGCTGGGATTGGTGCCGGGAAGCATGAGTACTTCGAAGTCTTTCATGTCCGATCACGCCCGAAAGATGTCGGTTCAGACGCTAGCACGCCGTGGCGTGGACAGCATCCAATAGGGCCATGAGCCCACAGACCGCCTCCGACGACCCGCTCGACGACTTCCTCGCCCGGTCGATCTGCCTCGACGGCGTCACCCGGCGCGTGTACTTCTCCGGTGCAGGCCCTGGCGTCATCCTCATGACCGAGATGCCTGGCATCAGTCCGCATGTGGCCCGCTTTGCGCGCTGGGTGCGCCTGGCCGGCTTCACTGTCTACATGCCATCGCTGTTCGGTCGCGACGGCGCCGTGCCGCAAACCGAAGAAGGGCTGGCGATCATGCGCCGCGCTTGCGTCAGTGCCGAGTTCCGCGCGCTGGCGGCGAATGCTCCCAGCCCGGTGACGCAGTGGCTGATGTCGCTGGCGCGGATGGCGCACAAGGAATGCGGTGGCAACGGTGTCGGCGCGATCGGGATGTGCTTCACCGGCAACTTCGCGCTGACGATGATGCTGGAACCGGCGCTGCTCGCGCCGGTGCTGGCGCAGCCCTCGTTGCCGCTGGACGATCCCGGCGGCATCGACTCCAGTCCGGAGGAATTGGCGAGGATCCGCGCGCGACTGGAACGCGACGACCTGAGCGTGTTGGCATATCGCTTCGAAGGCGACCGTCATTGCCGCGCAGAGCGGTTCGCCGCGTATCGGGCCGCACTGGGCGAGCGCTTCGTGGGGCGTGTGCTGCCCGACGCCGCGGCCAACCCGGACCCACCGCCGTTTTTTCGCGACGTCGTTGGCAGTCCGCACAGCGTACTTACCGCGCACCTGATCGATGCCGAGGGCGAGCCGACGCTGCAGGCGCGCGACGAGGTCCTGTCGTTCCTGCGCACCCGCCTGTATGGCGAGCCGCTGTTTGCCGCGGAAACGATCATATGACCCTCGGCTTCCTCGGCATCGGCCGCATGGGCCTGCCGATCGCCCGCAACCTCATTCGCGGCGGGACGCCGCTGCTAGTCTGGAACCGCACGCCCGGCAAGTGCGGTCCATTGGTGGAACTCGGCGCCAGGCAGGTGGTTTCCATCGACGCCCTGTGCCAGCAGGCCACCGTGGTGATGCTGATGCTGCTGGACGAATCGGCCCTCGATGCGGCATTGGGCCGAGGCACGCCAGCGTTCCGCACACGCGTCAGGGGGACGACGTTCGTGCAACTGGGCACCACGTCGCCGGCCTACTCGCTTGCACTTGAACAGGACATACGCCAAGGCGGCGGCCATTACGTCGAAGCACCGGTTTCGGGCTCGCGCGTGCCTGCGGAGCAGGGGCGACTGGTCGGGATGGTGGCCGGGCATGCGGACCATGTCGCCATCGTGCTGCCCTTGCTGAAGCCCGTCTGCAGCCAGGTATTCCAGTGCGGGCCGGTACCGGGCGCATTGCGCATGAAGCTCGCCGTCAACCATTACCTGATAGCGATGGTCACGGCACTCGCCGAAACCGTGCATGCCGCGCGCAGCGCCGGGCTCGACGTGGCCTTGCTGCGCGACATCCTCGACGCCGGTCCGATGGCCAGCGATGTTTCGCGCATCAAGCTGGAAAAGCTGGTCACGGAGGATCATTCCGCGCAAGCGGCGGTCCGCGACATCGGCACCATCGCCAGGTTGATCGCCGAGCAGGCGAGGCTCGCGCAAGCACACGCCCCGATCATCGAAGACTGCGTGAAGCTCTATCGCGCCGCGAGCGAAGCGGGCCATCAAGACCTGGACATGACGGCCGTGGTCAAGGCCTTTGGGACTGGCAAGGGACGCAGGTAGTCAGTGCTCGTGGGCTCGAGCTGACGGGGCAGGTTGGCGTATCGCGTGCGAAAAGAGGGCCGGAGTCCACGTTGCACCGAGCCCGACACCCCTCGCTCAATGTTCACTCGATGGTTTGCAAGCCTACAACTAGCGGGGTTAGGTTCACCTATCCAGTGCCGCAAGTGAGCCTGCCCCGTTCTTGCTGGCAAGTGCGTTCAGCGACAATGAAAACTAGTCAATGCAAACGAGGTCGGGTTCATTACCTGGCGCTAGGAAGTGAGCCGATCCATTTTCGGATCAAGGTCAGCCGCTACCGACGAGGAAGATCATGCCCGTTAACTATCCCGGTGAGGAGGAGCCGGCCGGAGCCTACCGCTCAAAGTCGAATGACTGGCTGCGTGAGCAGCTTGCATCAGGCCACCTGACGCGGGCGGCCGCGGCCAGCGCGATGGTGGAACTCCAGCGTCGGGGCGAGCAGCCTTCGTCATACGGGCCGCCCCCGCCGTCGGATGACGACCTGGTTTCCGAGCACCGGCAAGACGAACGCGTCGTGCAACCCAGGAAGCCGTGGCCTTGGTGGGTCTGGCTTGTGCTTTTCGTTGTCGGGTTGGCGTATGCCATGTCTCAAGGGATCAACGCGCAGGAGCCGCAGGATCAATCGTTCCTTATGGGCGTGATTGTCCTGCAAGCCTTGGCGATGGTCTTGCTGGTCGCGGCATTCCGCTTTATTCAAGGCGCCCGAACGGTGGCTGGAGCTCTTGGTGGATTGGTGGTGGTCGCCATCCCGGCCGTTGCGTTGTTTCTGCTTTGGTTGCTTTCATCGATCGCGAGGCATGGCTTCGGCGGTTGATGCGCGGAAAAGGAATAACAGAATCAGGTCAGCGGCGAGGCATGCGATGAAGGCAACAGGATCGGCTTTCTTTCTGGCTGCCTTGCTGCAGGTGAGCGCGCCCCTGAACGCCAGGGAATTGGTCGATCTTGCGGCAGCTTGCCGATCCGGTAGCGACGCAGTCTCTTCTGATGCGCTAAGGCTGCCCGCCCAAGACGGGATGGTCCGGTGCCTGGATCGCCGCGCTTACTTGCCGAACGTATCCATAAAGGCGGCGCAGCTGCGCTACTCCGACGCGCTGGACCTCTACATGCTCTTCTTGTTTGTGGACCCGGCAGACAAGGCCCGGCTGGGCGAGTACAGCAAGAAGCATCTGCACGAGCGCATCTACCTGGTAAGGCGGCAAGTCGTCGAGCTCGATGCGACGCTGGAAGCGCCCTTGGTTAACGGCTACATCAACATCGCCGTTGCCGGTGAGCCGGAAGGGCGGGCGCTGATGGACAGGGTCGTCCCGCCCCGGCAGTAAGCATGGAGCCGCCCGTTCAATGGGCACCAACGGAAATCAGAACGGACCGGAAGCGGCGCCATAGCTCGACTTCTGCATCTGTCGAGCGAATACGTCGGCCGCCTGCAGCGCCTGCTCTTCGGTACCGAACGATTGATCGGCGCTTTCCGGCGGATGGTCTGCAATCTGGACGACGACGTTGTATTCGCCGTCGTTGATCTTGCATAGCCACGCGATGTACGGGCCCAGTTCGGTGTTGCGGTCGCATCTGTGGGTGCTCATGTGAATTGCCCCATGCTGTTCGGTCCCGGCATGTTGCGCGCTCGGTTTCTGGGGCGGCAAGCGCGGCAGGAGGCGACCGGGCCCGAGCGATGCTCGCAGCCGCGCGCTACGCTACAGCGCCCTACGACGGTCCCGTCCATGTTCGCCTCGCTTCCCGCGCTGCTGCGCGTCCCGCTTGCCATGCTGTTGCTGGCCGCCAACACGGTGGCGCATGTGCTGGTGCTGTTCGCGCTGACCCTGGTCAAGCTCGTGCTGCCGTGGCATGGCGCGCGTGTGGCGCTGTCGCGTGCCCTGGTGGTGATCGCGGAAAGCTGGATCGGGGTCAACGGCGTGCTGTTCGATCTGTTCACGCGCACCCGCTGGCGGGTCGAGGGGCTGGAGGGGCTGCGACCGGACGGCAACTACCTGGTGCTGTGCAATCACCAGAGCTGGGTAGACATTCCCGTGTTGCAGAAGACCTTCAACCGCCGCATCCCGTTCCTGCGATTTTTCCTCAAGAGTCAGCTGATCTGGGTGCCGCTGCTGGGACCGGCATGGTGGGCGCTGGATTTCCCTTTCATGAAACGCCACTCGCGCGAGCAGTTGGCAAAGCGCCCCGAGCTGGCCGGCAAGGATCGCCAGACCACCCGCTGCGCCTGCGAAAAGTTCCGCCACATGCCGGTGTCGGTAATGAACTTTGTCGAGGGCACGCGCTTCACCCGCGCCAAGCACGCGGCGCAGGGTTCTCCCTACCGCCATCTGCTGCGTCCGCGCGCCGGTGGCGTCGCCTTCGTGCTGGACGCCATGGGCGAAGGCCTGCACGCCATCCTGGACGTGACCCTGGTTTATGCGGGCGGCGCCGGCTCGATGATGGACCTGATTGCCGGCCGCCTCCGTGACATCCGCGTGCTGGTGCGCCACCGTCCCATCGAACCGGCCCTGCGTGGCGACTACGAGAACGACCCGGCCTTCCGC
This sequence comes from Frateuria sp. GZRR35, assembly GCF_051900415.1. Taxonomy (NCBI): domain Bacteria; kingdom Pseudomonadati; phylum Pseudomonadota; class Gammaproteobacteria; order Lysobacterales; family Rhodanobacteraceae; genus Frateuria; species Frateuria sp. GZRR35. Next base: position 182,805 of record NZ_JBHZGL010000007.1, on the reverse strand, counting down.
GAGCGCTTCCAGGCGTGGGTCAACACGCTGTGGGTCCAGAAGGATGCGGACGTGGAGCGCTTGCTGGAAAGCTGACACCCCTTTCCATGGAAAGGGTGCGAGGCTTCATGCCAAGGTTTGCCCGCCACTAGCGCCGGGATAATGCTGGCGCTCGGTTGTAACGACCAGGAGGAGACTGCATGCGATTTCCCGTAGTCACGTTGTGCGTCCTCCTGTCCGCCTGCGCTTCCGATCCGGGATGGCACGGGAAGCACGCCAGGCCGTTCGATGAGGCGCAGGCGGAATGCCGCGCGCAGGCCGATGCGCATGCCGAAGCGTTGAGGCAGCATGCCTTCGAAGAATGCATGGCCGAGCAGGGGTGGACGCGGCCTGAGTAGAGCTTTTTTAGCGACGCGTCCCGGAGACGAATGGGGGCTGTTTGTGGTGCGCCCGCTCGAGTGGACAGGATGCGTTCTCCGGCAGACGAAACCGTGCTCGAGGTGTCCGCACATGATGTACACGCCAACCTACGCCATGCCTGGCCGTGCCCGCGACTGGCCCGCACGGATCGAGCGCGCCTGCCAGGCGATCGAGGCGACGTTCGATGTCCGCCTCGACAAGGCAACGCCGTATCGGGAGGGGCAGGCTGACATCGAACTGTCGGATCGCACAGCTTTCCTCAAGGGCAAGGCGCGAAGCCGCACCAAATGGCTGAACGTCTATACGGGCACGGGAATCGCTCCCACGCCTACCGGGTACGAGAACATCGACTACTACGCCTTGTCCGGCCGCAGCTATGCCAATGCGGAGGTCTATCACTGCGGCACGCAGTATCCGGCGGTGTCGCCCGCCGGGCACGAGGCGCTGCTCGTCCATGTCGGCGATGCGCTGGGCGCGCACTGGGGGCAGTACCTACCCGTGGCGACCGCTCGGCGCTTGCGTCGCGTCCAGTGGTGTTCGCGCGTGGGCGACAAGGTGATCAAGGAAGAGGTGAGCGATCTCACCGACGAGGAGCGCCGGCTGCCCTGGCTGGTCGATACGCGCTACGCGCCACTTGAATGCGCGCTTCAGCCAGGTTGGCTCGGCTGGCTGAACTACTGGTCGGGCGAGGTAGCTGACTACCTCGGCTTTCCCGGCCACGGTGACCTCGACCTGTTGCCGGACGCGTATCGGACCCCCGCGGGCGCCTGGCTCGTGAAGGTAGGGAAAGAACCCCTGGATGCGGGCAGGCCGGATCACCTGGCCCTGCTTGCCCGTGTGTACGAGCGACTTCCCCGTCTGGGTGCCCGGCCTCAGGTCGCGCCGGAACTGTATCGCGCCCGAGGGCACGGTTGATCGGTGCCCATCGAACCGCTGCGCGCGATCGTTACTGACCAAGCCAACCGGAAATAAAGCCGGGGCGGCTCAGCGCCTGGAGCCGGGGCTCGCACTGACCCCCCTGCCTGATTGGCTAGATCTGCATCGCAATGCCGGTGACCAGCAGCACTATCCCGAGCAGGCTGACGAGCTTGCCTGTCATCGGTGTTCGCCATCCGCGCAAGCTTGCGTCATAAACATCCCCCACGGGTGTTTTCAACGGCGGAGCAGGAATAAATGCCAGGTGCCAGGCAAAGAGAAGGCTTGCGCACGAGATAAGGTACTGGGCGCCAGTACGTATCGCCGACGCGAGAAAAATTGCCATGACGGCCAGCAGCAACGCGAACAGCCGCTTGCCAGGTGCGATGCGCTTCCACTGTGCATTCATCGGAAATCCAAAAGAGTCCAGGTAAACCGCGTGCGGCAAATCGTCGTCGATTGAAGATCCGCGCCTTACGAGTGTCCCTCAACTGGCCATCGGGCGCATGGGCACCGGGCCGCGGGGTTCACCTTGGGGCGACTGCGGATGGGCGCGACCGAGCGTGATGTTCTTGCTGGCACGGACGTCGCGGTTGGCAAAGGTCCAGATTTCGCCGGTGGCGTTGATGAAGACCGTCCAGTAGAGATCCGACTCCGGGCCGTAGTCGATGAGGATGTGGGCCAGGCCCTCACCCTTGGGAGTGTCGAGCGGCAATGGCGGATTGAGCTGGAGCATGGCACCTCCACGGCTGTGTTCGGACAAGGTGCGCCTAGGCTGCTTCCCGCTGCAGTGAAGGGAGCGCCAAGACACGTCCCGGCGCAGCAGGAAAACGATCGAAACCGGACCGGCTGTCGCCCGTCACGGGCCGACCGCGGGCGTGGCGGATTTCCTTTCCCGTTGCACGACCCGACCTCGCGTTGCGCGCGGCAGCACGGTACGCGCGATCAGGATGGCCAGCAGCGGAACGGCGATGGCGTAGATGTACTGCGTCCGTGACACGCCGATGCCGAACGGAAACCAGATGCCCGGCACGCCGATCGTATCGAGCAGTTCCGCGCCGAATTGCGCGGCCACCATCGATGCCAGCGTTAGGCCCGCCAGGACGCGCATCGGGCCGCTGCGGACGATGCGCGCGCCGATCACGACGAACAGCGCGAGCGAGCCAAGTCGGCACACGCTCGTCCAGCCCGCCGAATCGGTGAGCGCGCCGATAATCCCGGCCATCGCCAGCACGATCGCCGCGCCATCGATGCTGCGCCATGGCCGCAGGCACCAACGGTTCCAGGCCAGCAGCCAGGCCGCCATCGTCGGCACCCACATCACCGACGCGAGCCATGCATAGGTGTCCAGGTCCTGCAGGTCGGTCCAGGAGACGATGGCATTGTTGAGCCGCCGGGCTGCGGTGAGCGCCAGCGCAAGGCAGGCAAAGACAAGGAAACCCTTGCGGCCACTGCGGCGCCCGTACGCAAGCGCCAGGCCGATCACCGCCAGCATCGCGGCCGGCTCGATCGCATCGACGATGTAACCGGCGAGGGTTCGCCGCCATTGCGCGCGGTGCAGCGCATCGGCCACCGGCCGCGGCGCCAGTATGGGGGGCGTATGCATGCCGCCGCCGTCCGCGCTCGCGCCGGTGCCGGGGCGCATGTAGGTGCGGATGGCGAGCACGCCCCGGCTGCCTGCGGCGTCGGCAGGAAGGGCGAACCGCAACGGCCGCGTGCCGACGAGACGCGGGTCCGGGCCGAGCCGGCCCGAGCCGCCCAGCAACCGGCCATTCCAGTACAGCTCGTAGCCATCCTCGACCAGGGTCGGTCCGAGGACCTCCCACGCCGTCGCGTCGGCGGGCACCGTGACCGCGCGCCGATACCAGGCGTAGCCGTGGTAACCGGGATAGCCGTGGGCCATCCAACCGCCCACGTAATCGGGCAGGCCCACGTCGCCGTCGTGGCTGCCCGGCAGGGCGGTCAGGTCGATCGTTTCCCAGCCGCTGTCGTCCGTAGCGGCGGCGGCCCAGCGGGGGTCATCACCGGTATGGAACCGCCACGGGCCGTCGAGCAGGGTGGACGCGGCGCGCAGCGGCTCGGGATCGGGGCGGCCGCCGGTTTTCAGGTCGGCGATGACGGCGACCCATGTCACCAGCGTCGCCACGAGAATGCCGATGACCAGGTTCCGCTGCGTGGCATCGGCCGATGGCGCGGCCGGGGAGGGGCCGTTGCTGGTCATGCAGGGATCCTGTCGTCGTGGTGGAAGCACGTAAACATCGGTCGAGAGTGCAGTAGGCGTTGGCCGGTGTTCAACCGGGGCAGTGCCCGCCGCGTCCGTACCGGTGCGCCGGACCGCAGCTGCTTTGTGCCAATCCGTGCGGGCGGGTAAGGTCGATCCCTTTGCTCCGGGCACCAGGTCCGGGAACGGGTTTCCCTCATGTCACTTGCACGCGATTTCCAGTTGATGGCCCGCTACAACCAGTGGATGAACGAGCGGCTGTACACGGCCGCGGCCTCGCTGGAGGAGGCGGAGCTGCGCGCCGACCACGGTGCGTTCTTCGGTTCGATCCTCGCCACGCTCGACCACATCCTGGCGGCGGACGCGCACTGGTTGAGCCGCTTTGCGGCGAACTTTCCGCAGCTCGTGTCACTGGAGCCGCTCCGGCACGCGCCCTTGCCGGCACTGGTCCGCGGCATCACCTTTCCCGACTTCGCGCGACTGCGCAGGGACCGGGAGGCGATGGACGGCGTGCTGGTGTCGTTCACCCATGAAGCCCCCGAGGCTGCCTATGCCCGGCCGATGCGCTACGTGAACAGCGCGGGCGAGTCCTTCACGCGGGAGGCTGGACTGGTACTGCGCCACGTCTTCAATCACCAGACGCACCACCGCGGCCAGGTCACTACGCTCTTCAGTCAGTACGGCGTAGACGTCGGCGTCACCGACCTGTCGGCGTTGATCCCGGAGTGGTCGGCGGGCTGAGTCGGGACCTGCGAAGGAACGTGGCTGTCCATGCCCGTTCCGGCATGGTTCGTTCGCTGGGGCAGCCATCCGGTGGCCGCCGCTGACCCTGCCACGGGGCCCATCACGGAGTCCGGCCGGCCGGGGCAGTAGGATGCCTGCTCGATCCCCTTGCCGCCCGCCCATGCTGACCAGCCTTCGCTCCTCGACGCCGCTGCTGTTGAGTACCGTGTTCCTGCTGATGGGCGTCGGGCTGCTCCACTCGCACATCGCGCTGGAGGGCCGCACGCTCGGCTTCTCGGTGGCGATGATCGGCATCCTGACGTCGGCCTATTACGCCGGCTTCCTGGTCGGCACCTATACCGTTCCGCGGCTCACCCACCGCATCGGCCACATCCGCACGTTCGCGTTCTGCACGGCGCTGGTGACCCTGGTGGTACTGGTGCAGGCGCTCGATCCGGCGTACCACGTCTGGCTGGTGCTGCGCGTGTTGCAGGGGCTGTTGCTGGTGGGCCTGTACGCGATTATCGAGAGCTGGTTGAACGCCTCGGCAGACCCGGCGCACCGCAGCTCGGTCTTTGCGGTCTACATGATGGTGAACCTGGGCGCGAGCGCCGCGGCGCAGCAGCTTCTGCGCATCCAGGGCGACGGGTTCGTGCTGTTCTGCGTGGTGGCGATCCTGTTCTGCGCCGCCAGCCTGCCGGTGGTGACGAGCCGCCAGACGCAACCGCACATCCGTTCGGTGCCGCGGGTGCGAATCGTGCACCTGTTCCGGCTGGCGCCCACCGCGCTGGTCAGCGCGCTGCTTTCCGGCCTGGCGCTGGGCGCGTTCTGGGGACTGTTGCCGGTGTACGCGGCGGCCCGTGGCCTGGAACCCGGAGACATCGGCACCTACGTGAGCGTGGGCATCGCCGGTGGCGTGGTGTTGCAATGGCCGCTGGGCCGCTTTTCCGATCGCATCGACCGGCGCCTGGCGCTTTCGCTGATCAGCGCGGTGGCGGCGCTGGCGGCGCTGACCAACCTGTTGCTGTCCAACCCTGGCGGCGCGGCGGCGATGGTCGTGATCTTCGCCTTCGGCGGCATGAGCCTTACGTTGTATCCGATCGCCGTGGCGCACCTGGTCGATTACGTCCACCGCGACGAGCTGCTGACGGCATCGAGCACGGTGTTGCTGGTCAACGGTATCGGCTCGGCGCTCGGGCCATTGCTGGCCGGCACGCTCATGAGCCTGCTCGGACCGAAGCTGCTGTTCGTCTGGTTCGCCCTTCTCGATGGAACGCTGGCCACTTACGCGTTCTATCGCTTCGTCCACCGCAAGCGCGAAGTGACCCCGGACGACAACTTCGTGCCGATGGTGAACACGGGCGCCAGTGCCCTGGATCTGCATGCCGACGAGGGTCGGGCCGGGCATTGAGATGCGTGCACCTCTGGGCGCATGGTTGCTTGCCATGTGCTCGCCGGTCCGGGATTTCCGACGACCCTGGTCGAGGTTCAAGCGCCCCGGCGTGTCGAACCGGCAGTGGTCTGGGCCTGGTTGAGCCCGCCGGGCTTGGTGGCTACCTTTGGCGCGCGACACCAGGAAGAAGTCGACAGGGGAAATGCGATGACGAAGTGGGGAAGGTTTGTCCGGGCATGGATCTGGACGAGCTTGGGGCTGGTTGTACTGGGCGCGTCGGCGCAGGCGAGTGCTGCCGCGGCGGGCACGGTTTCCGTCACCGACCTGAGGACGGCAACGCAGAAACAGGCGCGTCGCGATTCGAGTTTTTCGGCGCTGTATTTCCTGGCGGACAGGACCGTCAAGCCCGATGCGGTCGGCCAGTTGCGCGATGCCCTCGGGCGTCACCTCTCCGCGCCTGGCGACCTCGAAGTCGCGTTGCGCGAGCTGGTGGTGGTCGACTTCTTTCCGCATCGCCTGGGCGCCGGCCCGGCCGGCGGGGTGTCCAATCTCATCACCCGGAATCTGATGGACGCCAAGACGGACTGGTCGTTCGTGCAGGAGATGCATCTGCCGGTCGATCGGGATTCGGTAGTCTGCCTCGCGTCGGGCACGATGAACGGTGCGGAGGTAAAGGCCGCGGCCCATGTGCCCTATCAGCTGAAGGGCTTCGCGGTCATGGTCCACAGCAACAAGGGCTTCCGTGGCGCAGTGTCCGAATGCTTCGACCAACTGGCGATGCAACTGCTGGCCGCGCCCAAGCCCTTGGCCTCGGATTGCGACTACGACCGCAATCCCTCCATCGCGTCCATACCGCTGCCACCTGCGCCGCCGCCGACGCATATTGCGGTTCCCAGCATGGCCTACACAGCGCACTATCGCCCGTGCCTTCCCCCTGCTGCGATGAGCGCGGGCCATTTTGGCGACGTGCTGCTTTCCTTCCACGTGGATGCCAGCGGCAACGTGCTCGAAGTCCAGGTCAAATCGAGCAGCGGCTACGCCGAGCTGGATGCCAGTGCGCTCGATGCGGCAAAGCACTGGAAGTTCGTTCCGGCAGAGCGCGAAGGCGTCGCCTATGCATCATGGCAGGACATCCCCGTGTCATTTCCCAAGCCGTGATGCCGTGGCACAACGGGCCGGGTCAGGGTCCGGCCGAAGTCCTGGAGTGAACGAGCGGGCCCTGGTGCGGCCATGGCCCCAAGGCGCTGCCCGCCGGATAAGGCTGGCCGCACCTGCACATTCCCGGGCGGCTGGGGGCCGTTGACGACCGCGGGTCAGATCCACGCCCGGCCAGGTCCGCTCCATGGACGCGAACCTGGCCGTTTGCGCGATGGCTGCCAGTGGCCCGTTTTCAATCCGCCGGCAACTGCGCATCCAGGAACGCATAGATATCGGCAAACTCGGCCGCCTCGGCGCCGAGCGAATGCTGGATGCCGTGGCCGCCGTTGGCGTCGGTGCGGATCCAGACCGGGCGCCCGCTGGTGTTGGCCTGGCGAAGGCGTGCGACGAACTTGCCGGTCTGCCAGGGGGCCACGCGGCTGTCGTTCAGGCCCACGTCCAGCATCATCGCCGGATAGGCGGTGTGCGGCTTGATCTGCTGGTACGGATCGTTGGCCAGCATCCAGGGGAAGTCCGAGGCCTTGCGCGGGTCGCCAAACTCGCCCAGCTGGTTGGCGCCATTGGGGGCCTGCAGCAGGCGCACCGGGTTGAGGATGCTGACCAGGAACACGGCGGCGCCGAACTTGTCCGGATAGCGCGTCACCGCACCACCGATGAGCAGGCCGCCGGCGCTGCCGGAAATGAGCGCGCTGCGCTGCGGGCGGCTGTAATTTAGCTCGCTCAGGCGCGCCACGCCGGCGACGAAATCCTCCACGCCCTTGTGCTTGTTCGGACCCTTGCCGGCCTGGTGCCAGGCTTCGCCCTTCTCGCCACCGCCGCGCACGTGGACGTAGGCGAAGACGTTGCCGTGCTTGACCCATTCCAGCCGCACCGGCTTGAACGAGGGCAGGATGGACAGCCCGTAGCTGCCGTAGCCAAACACGATGGCGCGATGGGAGCCGTCCAGCGCGGCATCCTTGCGATGCAGGATGGTCAGCGGCACGTGCGTGCCGTCCTCGCTCACCAGCTCGGTCTCGGTCGCGTCGATCATGCTGTAGTCCGCCGGGCTGGCTTCGTCCTGGCCCAGGCTGTGCAGCGCGTGGTCGGCCGGGTCGTAGCGCCAGGACTTCGGCGGCGTGGTCCAGCCGCGCAGTTCGAGCAGGAAGCCGTTCTCGCTCTCGTCGGCATGGAACAGCGAAGCGGCGCCCTCCAGCGGCATCGGCACGGTGTTGACTTTGCCGCTGCGGTAGTCGACGCGACGGATGCCGTCGCGGCCGTCGCGGGTGCCTTTCACGTAGAGCGCATCGCGTGCCGCGGCGATCTGCTGCGCGTCGTAGAGGCTGAAGCCGACGATCATCTCGTCGCCCTCCAGCGGCAGGATGGAACGGGCGTCCTTGAACGTGGCGTGCGGATTCGACAGGTCGAGCGCCAGCACCTGGCCGTTCGAGCGCGCGCGGGTGGATACCAGGTAGAGCATGTCGCCGTGGAGCGTGGCCGACTGCGTCTTGTCGCCAAGGTCGGTGATGCAGCGCCAGTGCACGCCGGGCTTGATTGCCTCGGCCTGCGGCGCCACGCAGAAGCGCTGCTCCGGCTGCGCACCGGAGGACGAACCCAACGCCCAACGCGAACCGGTGGGATAGGCGATTACCGGGAAGCGGTTGCTGGGAATCGCGAAGGTGGCGTTGGTGCCCTCGCCGTTGCCGGCGCGCAGCAGGATCGGGTCCTGCGTCGCGGGCGTGCCGAGCCGGTGCAGGCGCGCGCGCATGTCCTGCAATGGATCGCCGCCGGTGCGCTGGTCGACGGGCGCCATCTGGGTATAGGCGAAGCCGCTGCCATCAGGCAGCCACTGCGCGCCGAACTCGCCCCAGACCGGCGCGACCGCGTCGCCCGTGGGCTTGCCGCTCGCGACGTCGATCACCTCCAGGCGGGTGACTTCGCTGCCGCCATGGTCGATGTCGACCGCCACCTTGCTGCCGTCGGGCGAGGGCACGAACAGGGTGATCGACGCGGAGCCGCCCTCGCCCTTGAGCGTGCCCGGATCGAGCAGCATGCGTTCGGTGCCGTCCGGCTCGCGCACCATCAGCGTGCCGCTGGCTTGCGCGGTCTGGCGGATGAAGAACAGCCGGCCGCCCGCATAACGCTGGGCGCTGTGTACCACGGTGGCGCCGTTGGTCTTGCCCAGCGCCTGCTGCCAGGCCTTCAGCGTGGGCAGGGCATCCAGCCGGGTGCGCGTGGCCTCGCCCTGCGCACGGAGCCATTGCTGGAACTCGGTGTTGTGCTCGCCTTCCATCCAGCGGTAGGGGTCGTGCAGGGTCTTGCCGAAGATGTGATCGACCACGTCGACGGTGCGCGCGGTCGGCGGCGTGGTGGTCTGCGCGAAGGCGGGCAGGGCGCCCAATGCCAGCATGCAGGCAACGGTGGTGGCACGCAGTGAAAGCGCCGGACGGTGCGAACAGGGAGTGCGATGCATGACCATGTCCTTGGTGGGGGAGCGTCCGAGCGTATCCACGCCTGCCGTGGCGAGGTACTGTCATCTGTCATGGCGCAGGCCGGAGTGCGAACGCCGTCCCGGTTGGGCGGTGCCGGTTGCGACCTGCAACGGGGAGCGGTGTCGATGAGGAAATGGCTGGGCGTGCTGGCGCTGGTGGCGGTCGCGATCGCGGGCTACGAGCGTTTCGACAGTGGGATGCCGATCCGCGACATGCCGGCCTCCGAGGCGCGGCTGGAGGCGGCGGCCGACGACACGCAGGTGCACGGGAGCGGCGTCGTCACGCGCATCCTTCCCGACGACGACCAGGGCAGCCGGCACCAGCGCTTCATCCTGCGGCTGCCTTCGGGCCAGACGCTGCTGGTGGCACACAACATCGACCTGGCGCCGCGCGTGAGTCACCTGGAGGTCGGCGACACGGTCGAGTATTACGGCCAATACCAGTCCAATCCCAAGGGCGGCGTGGTGCATTGGACGCATCGCGATCCGGCTGGCCGCCATGCCGCAGGATGGCTCAAGCACGACGGCGAGACGTTCCAGTAACGCTCGCGCGCCGGGTTATCCCCAAAAAGAAGGCGGCCAGCGGCCGCCTTCGTTGTGCAGCAGCGATCGGTCGGTCAGATTGCGGCCGTCGCCATGGCCGGCGGCGCGGCATGGCCGCACACGTCGCGCCACAGGTGGTACATCACGCCGAACATCACCGCGTACATCGCCAGCGCCAGCGCGATGTAGAGCGGTATCGCCAACACGAACACCAGCCACATCCCGACAAGCTTGGCGAGCAGGGTCACCACCAGCACCAGCAGCACGATGGCGATGGTCGCCACGATCCACACCAGCAACAGACTCAGGGCGAACACCAGCAGCGGCAGCGCGTTCTTGAGCGCACCCACCGCGCCGTCGCCGATGGAGGCGAACACACCGCGGTTGCCCAGCGACACCTGGCCCAGGCTGATCGCGTAGAAGCCCATCATGAACAGCCAGAGCACGCTGAGCAGCGCGAAGGCCGTCATGACGCCAGCCGGCAGACCCGGTGGCGGCACGTGATTGGCCTGTGCGGCCACCGCCTGCATGTACCAGCCCGCGAGCCCGCCGCCGGCCGCCACCAGCACCACCGCCACCAGCGCGACGAAGATCACCGTCAGCAGCAGCGCGTAGCCGATCAGGCGCAGCGCCTGGCCCTGCGCGTATGGCTTGAAGATGTCGCGCGCGCGGGCCCGCTGTCCGCGCTCGGCGGCATCGATCACCTGCAGGTAACCGGCATAGAGCGGTACCACCAGCAGGGCAATCAGCATCGAGACCAACATCAAGCCGCCGAACAGGGCCGGGCTGGGTTGCGCGCCGGGCTGCATGGCATGCATCTGGAATGGCAGCGTGACCAGCGAAGGCAGCAGGCAGGCCACCAGCAACAGGGCGGCGCCTCCCAGCACCGGGCGCGGATGGCGCCGCGCTACGTCGATGCCGCGCGTCAGCCAGCCGAAACCGGCCGCCGGCCCATTGGAACGAGTCGTCATGGTGATCCCCCTGCAGTCGGCGCCCCCGCGCCGTCCGCGCGAGCATAGTGGGCGCACGGTCCGGGCAGAAAGACCGGTCACGCCGTGGGGCAAGGCGGCATCAGGCCAGGGCCAGCTCCAGCTCGTGTCCGTGGCATTGCCGGTAGCGCAAGCCGCTGCCGCAGAGGCACGGATCGTGCTCGCGCAGTTGCGCATCGATCGCATGCCCGAGGAACTGCTGGACCCGCCGCAGCGGCGCGATCTGTTCCGCCGGAATGCGCACCTGCCCGGCGGGCGGCCCGCTGCGCGCGATCACCTGCACGATCGCCCTGGACACGCGGATGAAGTGCTGCACCAACTGATCCTCGTGCAGTGCGATGCGCACGTTGTCGACCACCTCCCCGCGATAGGCGCGGCGTGCGTCGGGCACGAAGAGGATCGTGCTCTCGCCATGCGGCTTGGGAGTGATCTCGACCATCTCACCTGCGGGCGACAGCCAGACGGCATGAAACTCCGCCTCGACCAGCACGCCCGGCCACTCCCACAACTGCCAGCCGCACAGCCGGCGCCCGCCATCGCGCGTGGCCTTGGCCTGGACGTTGGAAAAGCAGCCGTTGACCGTGGCGCCGGGCTCCGGCTGCACCCGCAGGTAGCGGGCGTGCCCGCCGGGTGTGATGGTGTCGATCAGTCGCCGTACCGGCGTGTCGATCCGCACGGGTGTCGTGGTCGTGTACATCGCAACCTCGCTGAGGTGGTCGTCCCGCGCGGCGAGGCCGCGGGGCCACGCGCGGAGGCGACGGCGTGGCGGGACAGGTGTGTGGCGTCGCGTGGTGTTGCCGATTCCCTGCTCGCACGGCTTGGGCGCCATGCCGGCGTCCGCGGCTGCGCGGGTTTCCGATGGCGAGCTTTGCAGCGGCGGGATCCATCGGTGACCGAGGTTGCCATGGCGTCCGCGAAGAACGCATCCAAGCACGATGGCACCCGGCAATGCGGGCGCCGGGCAGCGAGCGGCCCGTGCTCGGGCCGCTCGCTGCGTGTCGCCACCGCGCAAGGGCATCGGTGCTACGTGTCCTGCTATCGACTCGACGCGGCACCGCAGTATCGGTAAGCCGAAGCACCCAAGAGGATGCGATGGGCACAGGTGAGGGCATGCGTGGGAGCGATGCGACCTGCCTGCGCGCCTGGGCCCGGCGATGCGCACGGGCAGGATTTCCCGCGCCACCGCACTTGGGGCGTACCTGCCGGAGCGCCGTGCGTCGCCTCCGTAGCCATGCTGGCGGCGGTGGTCGCGGGCTTGCTGGTGATCGGGTCGCCGGGACACCAGCACGCGTTGCGGCTGGACCAGCGCAGGACCATGTCGCTGCAGTCGATCGTGCTGGGGTGCGCCACCCGACGGGGCGGCCTGGACGCATCCGGCCGGCCGCTACTGTTTCGACCGAACGGTCGGGTCCTGACGGCAAAAGCGCCTTCCACAACACACACCGAACGGCTGCGGCGCAGCGGGGCGTTCGATGATTCGGGCTCGCCCGCGAGCGCTATGCTAGGGAACTGCCGTGTCCCTTGCGGGTCAACGGACCATGTACCCAACACTGGACCCTTCCATGAACCTTGCTCGTTCGCTCCTTGCCGCCTCGCTGGTCGCTGCCGCCGGCTTCTCCGTCCTTCCCGTGTCCTCCGCGCAGGCTGCCGACCTCGGCGGCAATGCCGTGCCGGGGGTGTGCATGCTCTCGCGCGAGGCGGTGTTCGCCCAGTCCAAGGTGGGCCAGGCGGCGAGCCAGCGGCTGGGCCAGTTGGCCGAGCAGGCGCGTACCCAGCTGGAAAACCAGCGCAAGCCGCTCGATACCGACGTGAAGGCCTTCCAGCAGAAGGCGCCTTCGCTGAGCGACGCTGATCGCAAGCAGCAGGGTGAAGCGTTGCAGCAGCGCATGCAGACGTTCCGCGGCCAGGCGGGCGAGCTCGACCAGCGCATCCAGCTGACTCGTGCCAAGGCCATGCAGCGCATCGGCCAGGAAGCCGAGCCGATCGTCGCCAGCGTCTACAAGAGCCACAACTGCGGGCTGCTGCTGGACCGGGATTCGGTGCTGGGCGGCAACACGACCAACGACCTGACCCCGGGCGTCGTGCAGGGCCTGGACGGCAAGATCACCACGATCAGCTTCAACCTGGAACCGCTGCCGGCCAATACGGGCAAGTAAGGTTCGCCGGGGCGGGAGTCGCCGCCCCCGTCGCGCCTCTGCCGTTGTGGGAGAGGCGCGCCACGCTAGCCGAAGGACAAGGACGGTGACGTCCGGAAGGACGCTCGCAGGGACGGCGCCCAGCTCGCGCTGGTCGCCTTTCTGTTCATGCTGGTGGCGGTTTCCGCAGGTTCCCTTGATAGGGGCGGCTCGCCGGCAAGGCGGGTGCTCACCGTGCTGAACCTGTCGCTCCATCTGCTGCCGGTGCTGCCGGCAACGTGCCTGCTCAGCGGGCATCGTGCTGTACGCGCACGGTGGCGGTGCTGCGTCCTGCGGGTGATAGGCGCTGCCGGTCCTGGCGGCACTGTACGGTCGCCCCGACAGACGCAGCACGACATCGCACGATGGTCAGGATTGGCGGTCAGGATTTCTTGCCGCCGCCATCCTGCTTGTTCACCGTCGCCCAGGCGATGCGCTCGGCCGTCTCTTCCGATTTGCCTTCCTTCTTCTCGCTTTGCTCGATGTGGTGGGCCTGGCGCTTCTGTTTGTCGGTGTAGGAGGACTTGTCGCCCTGGGACATGGCACGGCTCCGGTGGCTGGTCTGGGTCCGACGCTAGCGGTTGCGCGGTTAACGGAAGGTCGCCAGCTGTCCACGGGCGTGTAAAGGCACCGCGCACCGCCGCGCCATACGGGCACCCGGCGGCTCGCGGGAGCCTTTTCGCCCCGGTGCTAGAGTGTTTCGCTTCCCGATGCCAGAGCGAGCGACACGATGACGAACCAGGCCTCTTACCCGATCGGAACGCCCGGCATGCCCTGGGGGCCGGCGGAAGTGGCGGCCTGGCTGTCGCGCCAGACCCGCCAGCGCAGCTACGAGGCCGACGTGCTGACGGTGGTCGAGCGCCTGCGTTCCCGGCTGGATGTCGAGCAGTACGGTCGCCTGGATTATTCGCCCGACAGCTATCCGCTGTTTGCGATCCGCACACGCAACTGGCGCGATGAGCTTCCCTGCGTGCTGGTGACCGGCGGCGTGCACGGCTATGAAACCAGCGGCGTGCATGGCGCGCTGCGCTTTGCCGAGCGGCATGCGGCCGGTTACGAAGACAAGGTGAACCTGCTCATCGTGCCGTGCGTGAGCCCGTGGGCCTACGAGCGCATCCATCGCTGGAACGCGCACGCGATCGATCCGAACCGCTCCTTCCGCGCGGACAGCCCAGCGCAGGAGTCGGCGGCCCTCATGCGCCTGGTCGAGCCTTTGCGCGACCGCGTGCTGGTACACATCGACCTGCACGAAACCACCGATACGGACGAGTCCGAGTTCCGCCCGGCGCTGGCCGCGCGCGACGGTACGGCGTTCGAACCGGGCGAGATTCCCGACGGCTTCTATCTGGTGGGCGACACCGAAAACCCGCAGCCGGCGTTCCAGCAGGCAGTGATCGCGGCGGTGGCCGCGGTCACCCACATCGCCCCGGCCGACGCCAACGGCGAAATCATCGGCTCGCCGGTGGTGGCGCCGGGCGTCATCAACTACCCGCTCAAGAAGCTTGGTCTGTGCGCCAGCATCACCGACGCCATGTACACCACCACCACCGAGGTCTACCCGGACAGCCCGCGCGCGACGGCCGAACAGTGCAACGAGGCTCAGGTGGCGGCGGTGCGCGCCGCCATCGATTTCGCGCTGGCGCACGGCGAGCGCGGCTGACCGACCCGATGCCGCCGGTCTTCGCCAAGCTCAACCTCAAAAGCCAGACCGAGATACTGGTGGTCGACGCGCCCCCCAGCTTCGAACCGACGCTGCAGGCGCTCGAGGGCGTGACCATCCGGCGCGACCCGGCCGGTGCGGCAAGCGTGGCGTTCGCGCTGGCCTTCGTGACCACCCAGCGTGGGCTCGATGCCATCTCGGCGCTGCTCGCCGACAAGGCCGACGGCGACGCGTTGCTGTGGTTCGCCTATCCGAAGGCGAGCTCCCGGCGCTACCGCTGCGAGTTCAACCGCGACAGCGGCTGGGACGTGATTCGCGCCAGGGGTTTCGACAGCGTGCGGCAGGTCGCCATCGACGAGGACTGGTCGGCGTTGCGTTTTCGCCGCGCCGAACACATCGGACGCCCGCCCCCGCGACCTTGAGCACAGCGCAGGCGCGCAAGGCGGCTAGAGCATGCTGGCGATTCGCCCGACCTCGGCGAGTACGACGTTGCGTTGCGACGCGTCGATGTCCGGCGCGGCGTAGTACGCGGTCACCAGCAAGGGCGCCCGCTGGGGCGGGAACACGATGGCGACGTCGTTGCTCTCGCCCTGCGCCCCGCTGCCGGTCTTGTCGCCTGCGCTCCAGCCATCAGGCAGCCCGGCGCGCAGCCTGTCGGCGCCGGTCAGGCAGCCACGCATCCAACCCAGCAGACGCGCCCGCGACGGCTCCGACAGCACGGCGCCGAGCAGCAGCCGCTGCAGGGTATCGAGCATGGCGGCGGGCGTGGTGGTGTCGCGCAGGTCGCCGGGATGGGTGAGGTTGAGTTCGGGCTCGGTACGGTCCAGCCGGGTCACGCCGTCGCCCAGTGCACGCACGAACGCGGTTACCGCCTGCGGGCCACCGAGCGCGGCAAGCAACAGGTTGGCGGCGGTGTTGTCACTGGCGGTGATCGCTGCCTCGCACAGCTCGTCCACGCGCATGCCCGGCGCACCGGCGTGCAGGCGCGTGACCGGCGCATAGTCCAGCAGTGCCTCGCGACCGAACACGATGCGTCGCTCCGGCTGCTCCTCGCCGCGATCGATCCGTGCCAGTACGGCGGCCACGGCCAGCACCTTGAATGTGCTGCACATCAGGAACCGCTCGTCACCGCGATGCGCCACGCGATGACCGCTGCCGGTATCGAGGATGGCTACGCCCAGCCGCCCGCCGTGTCGCTGTTCCAGCGCGGCAAGGCGCATGGCGGGGGCAGGGGGATTCCCGGAAGGCGGCGTGGCCCGGGCCAGCGCCGCGGGAAGCAGGGCGCCCATCAGGCTGCCCTTGAGGAAGTCTCGACGTTTCATGTTGGTTGCCCGCGGGAACGAGGTTGCGATGCTGCGTGCACCGTGTGCTCGTTCGCGGTCAGGATCCGGGCATTTGGCGGGCGCCACCGCCCGCAGGCGCCATGTGCGGGTATAGGATGCGCAGCGGCGCGAAGGAGTTTCGTCCGCCGGTCGCACCCGGCCGGCCTCAGCCTGCGGAGATGGGTCATGAAGCCTGTAGTTCTGGTCATCGCATTGGCACTCGCGGCGCCGGCCGCATTCGCGCAACAGCATTCGCAGCCGACGCAGCAGCCCCGGCCCGTTCAGAGCTTCGAGGATTTGCGTGCGCGGGAGGGGCAGAGCCGCATCAAGTCGATGACCCGGGCCCAGCAACAGGGCTATCTGGACGCGATGGCCGACCTGGAAAAACTGCGCGGCAAGCTTGCCGATGCCTGGAAAGGCATGGGCATGTCGCCCGAGGGGGCCAAGCTGGTCGCCGATGCGTACGACCCCGACCTTGCCGCACGCTCGCACCATACGTCGCTGCGCGGCAGGAGCGATCAGGAAATCGCGCAGTTGATACAGGACGCGTTGAGGGAAAAGAAATACCTCAAGGCCAATCAGCTACTGATCGACTACCAGCGACAGAAGCTCGCGCTGAATGAGGTGGCGACCCCGCAGACGCTCGGCAATTCGGGCCTGTGATGCGCCCAGGGCGCTCGGCGTGGCCCGCTTCGGGCCACGCGTGCGCTCAGCGACGCACGTAGTCTTCCGCCGGGCGCTCGCCCTTCTGGCGCTGGTTGTCTTCGCCGGTATCGTTCGTGGCCTCGCCGCTGGCGGTCGTGTCGGCAGGGCGCTTGGGAATCTGCGCGCCCGGATCGCCGCCGGTGCGTTGGTTGCGTTCGGGCTCGTCGCCCTTGCCGGGATGGGACGTGTTCATGCACTGCTCCGATCGATGGCTTGTGGCCATTCTGGATACGCACACGGAAGTGCGGCGTGAGGGCGCCGTTCGGAATCCGGCACGGACTGGCATGGGTCTGCGCAAGAACCGGAGGGTGCCATGGCGGCCGGAGGTCCAGCCTTGTGGCTTGCCTTTTACCGGAGTTCGCCATGGCCTTCCGCATCCGCGGGCTTTCGCCCGAGCCTTTCCGTCACCTGTTCGGCCTGGACGATGCGGCGCTGGCGGCCGCCGGCGCGCGCCGCTACGTGGTCGACCACGCACCCGGATTCCCCGATCGCATCGAGGTGCGCGACCTCGAGCCCGGCGAGACGGCGCTGCTGCTGAACTACGTGCACCAGCCGGCAGACACGCCATTCCGCGCCAGCCATGCCATCTTCGTGCGCGAGGGAGCGACTACCGCCTGTGACGTCGTCGATCGCATCCCGGACGTTCTGCGCATCCGGCCGATTTCGCTGCGTGCATTCGACGTCGGCGGCATGATGGCGGACGCCGAACTGGTCCAGGGCACCGAGCTGGAAGCGGCCATCGGGCGTCTGTTCGCCCAGCCCGGCGTGGCTTATCTGCATGCCCACTACGCCACGCGCGGCTGCTACGCGGCACGCATCGACCGCAGCTGACGGTCCGCCCGCGCAGTACGTCTCTATGGCGGTTGCCGGGGATCCTGTCCTGAGCCGGCCATCACACTTCACCGCCTTGCCTGCGGGATTTTCATGTCGGCGTGATGTCGCGCGAGCCCAACATGGTCCTGCCGAGGCAGAGGAGCAGGTCCATGGCGTACCTCGTCGGAGACATCGTGGTGGTGGGTTCGTGGATCGTGCCCGCCGAAGGCCGGGGTTTCGTGGGCCAGTTCGCGCTGCTGCAGGCGCAGCCGGGATTGCCGCTCATCCGCACCGACACCGTGTGCGGTGAAGCGCCGTTCGCCGACCTGTTCGAAGCCGCCGAAGCCGGTTGCCAGGCAGGCATCGCGGCGGCCAAGCGCAAGCAGGGGGATGCCGCGCTGATACCAATCCCGTATCCGCCGGGCCCGTTGCCGGTCTAGCGCCACGGTCGCGCCTGCTTGCGTTGGCCAGGGCCGCCCGCAAGATGGAACCTACCCACCCACGAGGAGCCCCTCCATGCAGCACACCCACCATGAGCGCACCTTCGAGGACAGCGGCAAGCATTTCGTGGCGATCCTCAACGAGCAGGCCGACGGGTTGCTGAGCGTCACCGTGCGCCTGCCGGACGGCACCCTGCGCGTGGTGCCCGGCGAACACTTCCGCGACGAGGACCAGGCGATGGCGGCCGCCAGCTCGTTCGCACACGAGCTGGTGGGGTCCTGCTGAGAGCGCACGCCCAGCCCGACCCGTGCCCGGCCGGATGGCTGGGCGTGGCGTTCGGCGTCCTGTGGACCTTGCCCAACACGCTGCTCGGCCTGCTTGCCGGCGGCATCGGGCTGACGATGGGAGCCCGCGCACGGTGGCGCCCGCGCGAGCTCGCGCTGGTCTTCGCGCGCATGCCGTGGTTTTCGCCGGGTGCGTTGACACTGGGCAACGTCATCCTGCACACCGGCGACAGCCTGGACGTGACGTGCGCGACCTACGCACATCGCGCCGGGCACGCCATCGAGCCGCAGGTGTTGCTGACCGATCACGAGCGCGCGCACGTCTATCAGTACATGGTGCTGGGTCCGCTGTTCCTGCCGCTTTACCTGCTGTGCGGGGGCGTCAGCGTGCACAATCGGTTCGAACGCGCGGCCGACCGCTATGCGTGCCATGGCGCGGGCTGGTGGCCGTACAGCCGGGATGAAGCGATCGGAGGAGGCCGCCGATGACCGACAAGCTCGACCTGCAGGATCTGGCCCATCTCGCCCGCGTAGCCGAGGGCCAGGGGGCCATGGTGTCCGAGGAGGCGGTGGCGCGGCTGATGCTGGCCGGGCTGGTGCGCCGGCCGGAGCACGTTTGCGAGGGCGCTCCGGTACTGGAACTGACGCCGGCGGGACTGGCGCGGGTGCGTTCGAGCGACCAGTGACCGGCGTGCGCATCCGCGAGGCCCGTCCGGACGAGTTCGAGCCACTGGGGCGCCTGCTGGTCGACGTGTACGCGCGGCTGGAAGGTTTCCCCAGACCGGACGAACAGCCGCGCTATTACGCCCTGCTGGCGAACATCGGCCAGTTCACCCGCAAGCCGCAGGCGCAGTTGCTGGTGGCGCTGGACGATGAAGAGCGGCTGCTCGGTGGCGTGGTGTATTTCGGCGACATGGCGCAGTACGGCTCCGGCGGCATCGCCGGCACGCTCACGCACGCCTCGGGCATCCGCCTGCTCGGCGTGGCACCGACGGCACGCGGCCTGGGCGTGGGGCGGGCGCTGACCGGGGCCTGCATCCAGCGTGCCTGCGAGCACGGCCACGCGCGCGTGGTGCTGCACACTACCCGCGCCATGCAGGTGGCCTGGCGCATGTACGAGCGGCTGGGGTTCGAACGGGCGCCGGAACTGGATTTCATGCAGGGCGAGTTGCCGGTGTTCGGTTTCTGCCTCGATCTGCAGGGCGGCTTCCCTCTGTCCTGACGGCAAGGGCCTGGGTGCCTTCTGCCTGATGCAAAAAAAGCCTGGCGCGAGCCAGGCTTTTTCTGTCCGCGGACCCTGGGGGCCTAGCGATCGTTGCCGCTGCGGCCGCCCTCGGAATCCTTGCCTTCCTCGACCAGTTCGCGCACGCGCTGGCCGCCTTTCTGGCCGGCTTCGCGGACAGTCATGTCGCCGTTGTCGTCGCTGGCCGAACGGCCCGACTGCTGGTTGCTGCGCTCGTTGTCTCGCTGGTTTGCCATGGTGCCTCCGTGGGGTGTGGGAGTACGCGTGATACCCGACCGGATGGCCAGGCGCCTTGGGCGATGCAAGGGCGGCGCCAATGCCCGCAACCCGCGGACAGCCGAAGCACCGCCACCGGCGGCCTGAAAAAAAGCGTCCGCCGCTGGGAGATTTTTCAGGACGGATCGCCCGCCTGCGGCGCGCCACGTAGCATGTCGCGGATGCGCGAGGCCAGCGCATCCATCGCGAACGGCTTGGTCATCACCTGCATGCCCGGCTCGAGCGAACCGATGGCGGCGTTTTCCGCATAGCCGGTGATGAACAGCACGCGCAGGGCCGGCCGCGACATCCGCGCCGTGTCGGCCAGCTGCCGGCCGCCGATGCCGCCGGGCAGGCCGATGTCTGTCACCAGCAGGTCCACGCGTACCTGCGACTGCAGTACCCGCAAGGCGGAGGCGCCGTCGGCCGCTTCGATCGCGGTATAGCCGAGCTCGCGCAGCACCTCGCCCACCAGCATGCGCACGGTCGGCTCGTCGTCGACCACCAGCACCGCCTCATTGGCGCCAGCCTGGAACGCGTTCGCCAGCTCGGTGGCGGCGGCATCGGCCTCCGGCTCGCCCTTGTGGCGGGGCAGGTAGATCGTCACGGTGGTGCCCTGACCGGGCGTGGAGTCGATACGCACCTGGCCACCGCTCTGGCGCGCGAAGCCGTACACCATCGACAGCCCGAGCCCGGTGCCCTGGCCTTGCGGCTTGGTGGTGTAGAAAGGATCGAACGCGCGGGCGATCACCTCCGGCGGCATGCCGGTGCCGCTGTCGGACACGCGCAGCGCCACATACGCGCCCGGCACCATGTCCAGGCCCTTGGCGGCCGCCGCATCCAGCCGCGTGTTGGCGGTGCCGATGACCAGCCGCCCGCCGCCGTGCATGGCGTCGCGGGCATTGATGCACAGGTTGAGCAGCGCGTTTTCCAGCTGGTTGGAATCGCACAGCGTCGTCCACAGTCCGTCCGCCGGCTCGACCTCCAGCCGGATGTGCGGGCCGATGGTGCGCCGGAGCAACTCGACCATGCCTTGCACCAGCGCGTTGAGATCGGTCGGTCGCGGATCGAGTGTCTGCCGCCGGGAGAACGCGAGCAGGCGGTGGGTCAGCGCCGAGGCGCGATCCGCCGCACCGCGCGCGGCGGCGATATAGCGGTCCAGGTCGTTGTAGCGGCCCTGCGCCGTGCGCCGATGCAGCAGGTCCAGGCTGCCGACGATACCGGTCAGCAGGTTATTGAAGTCGTGCGCGAGGCCGCCGGTAAGCTGGCCGACCGCCTCCATCTTCTGCGCCTGGCGCAGCGCCTCTTCGACCTGCACGCGGTCGACCGCCTCGGCATGCAGCGCCTCCACCGCCTGGCGCAGCTCGGCGGTGCGCGCATCGACCTGCGCCTCGAGCGTCTCGTTGAGATGGCGCAGCGCCGTTTCGCTCTGGCGCAACTGCTCTTCGGCCATCCAGCGTTCGGTGATGTCCTGCCCGATCTTCATGTAGCCACGCAGCTCGCCGTCCGGCCCGCGCAGCGCCATCATGTGGCCCTCGATGAACACCCGCGAGCCATCGCGCCGCATGTGCCAGCGCACGTCCGGCGCCACGCCGTGCTCGCGGGCGAGGGCCATTTCCTTGACGGGGCGCCCCGACGCCTGGTCCTCCGGCGTGAAGATCATGGTCCCGGGTCGGCCGAGCACTTCCGCCTCGCTCCAGCCGAACACGGCAGTGGCACCGGGCAGCCAGCGCGTGATGCGGCCCTCGGGATTGGTGGCCATGATGGCGTAGTCGCGGGCGCTCTCGACGATGAGGCGCAGCTGTTCCTCGCTTTCGCGCAAGGCCTCCTCGGCCTGGCGTCGCGTGGTGACGTCCAGCACGACGCCGAGCGTGACGTCGCCCACCTTGCGGGCGGCGAATAGACCCCACCAGCGCGAGCCGTCCTTGCGCAGGTATTGCTTCTCGTAGGGCGTGCTTTCGCCCGTCGCCTGGATCTGCTCGATCGCGCGCAGCGTCACCGGATAGAACTCCTCGGGCGTCAGTTCGCGCCAGCTCAGGCCCTGCGCTTCTTCGCGGGTGTAACCGCTCATCGCCAGGAAGCCGTCGTTGACCTCGGCCATGGTCAGGTCCGGACCCCAGATCATCACGCCGAGGGTGTTCATCGCGAACAGACCGTGGAACCGCTCCTGGCTCTGGTTCAGGGCGGCCTCGCTGGCGGCGAGCGCCTCGTTGCTGCGGCGCAGGTCGGCGTTGAGCGCCTCGGCATCGGCCAGCCTTGCACGCCCCTGTTCCATCGCTTCGGCGTGGTCGTGGGCTGCAACGGCCGCCTCGTCGTGCGCCTGTCGGGTGGCCTGGCGGGCGACACCCGCCTCCTCCAACGCCTTGTCGACGTCCACGCCGGCCCGTTCGAGTGCCTTGCGCAGGCGCGCGTTCTCCCGCGCAAGCTCAGCTTCCCGCGGAGTGCGGCCGTGATCGTCTGCGGCATCGTGGGTGGACATGGCCCGGGCGACGGTCCCATGCGTGTCAGGCGGTCGCTCGCGCGGGACACGGGATATGCGCAAGCGGCCCCAGCGTCTGACGGCCGGGGGCAAAGGGATGTGTAAGTTGCGTAGGCGACGCCGCGGAGCGTCAGGACGATGCAGGCGGCGACGACCGATCGCGCGCGGCAGCTTCACCCGGGCGAACGTAGGCTGGCCATGCCAGGCGAGCTCTGGTGCATGCGCCGGTACGAAACGCCGGCAGGGAGCCGATCCGTTGGATGTCGATCACATCATCCAGGCCGACGCGAAAACCGAGCGGGTTCGCTATGACGGTTTCCGCGCCTTCCTGCTCGGTCGCGACCCGACCCGCCGGTTGGCCGACGCGTTCGCCCGGCAGATCGTGGCAAGGGGCGAGCATGCGCGTTACGGGTACGCGCCGGACGCGGGCGAGAAGGTGATCGCGCAGGATTTCTATTACTGGGTGTTGGGACCTTGAAACGGCCGCAGGGGCGTCCGGTTGCGCCGATCAGCGATGACCGCGGGCCAGCTCGGCGGCGCGGCGCTGCTCGGCGCGGCGGCGGTCCTGCGCCGCCAACAGCTGCTGGCGGCGGGTGGGCGGCACGATGGGTGCCTGCTCGGCGATCAGGCCCAGCTGGCGGCCCAGGCGCAGCGCCAGCTGGCGCCACCGGTTGGTGGGCCACAGGGAGTGGTGGGGGAGCTGTGCATGCGTGGTCATATGCGCGTTCCTGAACCGTCGAACCGGGCCGCGGCGGCGCGTGATCGCTGCCTCGGATGCTGAATGTGCACCGAACCTTGTTAGATACCTGTAATGCGCAGGCTATGACGGCGGCGATGAGCCCGCTGGCGCCCTTCGACGCTGCCCTGACGGCCATCGCGCGAGACTTTCCCGCACGCAAAGCCGAGGAAAAGACGCCATGGGCAACCAACACGACGAGCGCGACCGCGAGCCGATCGGAGGCCCGATGGCTTCCGATGCCGAGGGCAAGACCGCCGGTTCCAACACGCAGAGCCAGGGCGGGATCAGCCACAAGGTGGCGCAGGCCGCGCGCGAGGAGTTCGACACCGCCGCAGGCCTGCCCGGCGGACTGCCGCGCGTGGATCCGCCCGGCCTCTCGCTGGACGAAGGTGGCCCGGCGCGCAAGGGCAGCGCCGAGCAGGGTTTCAGTGGCGACGACGGCGGGCATGTCCCCAGCGATAGCACCGGCGTGCCGGCCTCGCGCAGCCCCGGCGCCGCGGCCGACCTCGGTGCGCAGCAGGATCAGCGCGTGCACGGCATGCCACGCGATCCGGCCGATCGCACCACCGGCGCGGATTCGCCCAACCGTGGGGGCACGGCCGGCTCGCCCGGTGGGTCGGCGCGCATGGCGCCGGCGCACATGCCCGGCCAGGAGCCTGACGAGGGCGTGATCCAGGGTGGCCAGAGCGGCAACGACGCGCAGCGTGACCAGCAGATCTGATGGCAGGCACGCCCTTGTTCCGCGGTTGGCACGAAGAGGCGGGCCCGCCGCCCGCCGCCTTAGCACAATCTCCACATTGCTAAACGCCTGGATATCCCTTCACGTGGTCTCGCGCACGTTTGTCCGTCCGAGTCAGGAAACGTCAAGGTAGCGGGCGACGGGGGGTGCTACGGTCCGACGCTCTGGGCCGACACGGTTGGTGGTTGTCCGAAGGGCAGGCACCCGCCAAGGGCTCGCTCATGAAGGAGAAGGCGCACATGGTCAACTCGACATTCCGGTGGGCCGCGGGATCGCTGGTCGTCACGGCGATCGCGCTTGGCGGTTGCACCAACTATGTGAAGAAAGCCGATTACGACGCCGCGATTGCCGAACTGCGCGCCAACGACCAGAAGCAGCAACAGCAGCTCGACTCGCTGACCCAGGAGATGCAGCAGCGCTTCGCCAAGTACGACGCGCAGATCTCGCAGATGGCCGGCCGCGTGCGGCTCGACACGGCAGCGCACTTCGCCTTCAACGATTCCACCTTGCGCGATGAAGACAAGCCGTTGCTGGACGACTTCGCCAAGGTCGTCGGACAGCACTATCCCGACGCCGTGATCACGGTGGAGGGCTTCGCCGACCCGGCCGGTTCGGCCAGCTACAACCGTCGCCTCGGCGAGCGTCGCGCCAAGGCCGTGCGCGACTACCTGGTGCAGAGCGGCCTGTCCGCCGACCACCTGCGCGCGGTCAGCTACGGCGAGGCGAGCGATCGCCAGGTCGAGCGCGGCCAGACGCGCGAGGCCGGCGCATCCAACCGGCGCGTGACGCTGGTGGTGGATTTCGCCGGGCAGTCGAGCGGCGATCAGTCGATGTCTTCCGGCACGACAGGCTGACAAGCCGGCCCGGTTCCTGACGGGAGCCGGATTAACGACGTTACGTGGGGCGGGCTTCGGTCCGCCCCACGCGTTTGTGCGATCGACCGAACCCGCACGCATTCTGCGTCGCTTGCAGCCGGACGCGTGTGGCTTCTGCGCTGTGGCTCCCGCTCGAGCCAGGCATCACGTGCCTGCGTGGCCGGCACCGTCCGACACGCCGACGTGCCTGACCGGGCATCGCCTGCTTTCCATGCACGCGACGCGATACCTCAAAAAGCGTCAGGCCGGGAATGTTCCTGCGTGCCGGCGAAGGGTATCGACCGCCAGTGGCGCCGGCACACCGCGCGATGGGTCGCCTGTGCGTTGACCACACAGGCAAGCTGGGTGAACGGAACGCTGTAGAGGAGCCCGTTGATCCACAGCTAAGGGCTTCTTTATGGCCCCCCCGCTAGGGTGGAAAGCGTTCGCCAGCTGGGCGGACTTTCCTTCCACAGACAGGAGAACGCCATGAGCAACGACAAGCGCGGTTTCGCATCGATGGACGAAGACAAGCAGCGCGCGATCGCCAGCAAGGGCGGCAAGGCCGGTGGCGGTGACCACGCCACGCACGAAGAGCATGTGCGCGCCGGCCAGCAGAGCAGTGGCGGCACGCACGAGCAGCACGTCAAGGCGGGCCAGCAGAGCCACAAGAACGACTGATTCCGCTTCGGTCCATTGCCACTGCGAAGGGCGGCCCTCGGGCCGCCCTTCGCTTGTCCGGCATGCGTCCGTCTATGATCGCCCGGCCGCGACGTGCGGCTTGGGGAGAAGCCTCGATGAGACGTTTCCAGATGGTTCTGCTGGGCGGCCTGCTGCTGGCCGGCTGCTCGTCGCATGACCAGGCCACCGATACGACGGCCAGCAGGTCGTCCGCACCTGCGATGGCCGACCAGCCGTTGGACCTGTGCCAGCTGATGCCGGTGGCCGACGTGGCCGCCATCCTGCAGGCCAACGGTGCCGACACCGTTACCGAGCAGAAGGCGGGCGCGGGTGGCATGTGTTCGTACCTGCACCAGCCGCAGCCGGGCGACTACCGTACCAAGCTGCTGATCGACTTCACCCGGATGGCCTCGCCCGAACAGGCCGGCCAGGCGCTGGCCGCGCACCGCGAGGATTTCACCGGCCGCGGCATCAGCGTCACGCCGGTGCCCGGGCTGGGCGACGAGGCCTTCCTCGCCGAAGCCGAAGGGGCGGCCGGTCTCAAGCTGCGCGTGGGCGCCTACCAGGGCCAGATCAACCTGCGCGTGGACGACCGCGACCCGGCCACGTTGCGCCCAGCCGTGCTGGCGCTGGGCAAGCAGGTGGTGGCACGCCTGCACTGAGGCTGCACGGCGTGGCGGGGCCGGCCATAATCGGCCGTCCCCAACTCGCCGGAAGCCGCCCATGAAGTTCCTGATGATGGTGTACGTCGACGACGCCCTGCTGCAGGCCCTGCCCGATGGCGAGTTCGACACGCTCATGCGCGGCTGCCTGGCGCACGCGGACGAATTGCGCGCACAGGGCTGCGTGCTCGACTCGCAACAGCTCGAGCCGCCCGCGACCGCCCGCTCGTTCCGCGTGCGCCAGCAGCGCACCACGGTGTTCGACGGACCGTTCGCGGAAACCAAGGAATACCTGGCCGGCTTCAACCTGATCGAGGCGGACGACCTCGATCACGCCATGCGCATCGCGCAAGACTTCCCGTGGGCACGCATCGGTGCGATCGAGCTGCGGCCGGTACGCGACATGGACGCGGTGCGCCAGCGCGTGGGCGCCTGAAACGCTGGCAAAAAAAGGCCGCGTCCTGCACTAAGGACGCGGCCATGAAAAACCGAGCCACTGCCAAGCAGATCGGATACCCGCGGCGGAGGACCGCGAGGCCCGGGAACGATAGTCGGCCGCTGTCTCAGGAATTCGGACGCCCGTCGGCGGCGGATCATTTGCCATTCGCGTCCGTTTCACTCTTCCGCAACCTTCGCCGCAAGGGGGTCGCCGGCTGTTCAGCGTCTGCACGTTTCCCGCTCCGCCGGCTCACACGCCCTGAACGGGTGTGGCGCGCACGATGCAAGCACCCTCAACGGCAAGGAGTCCTACATGCTGATTACCATCCTGGTCATCCTGGTGATCCTCGCGCTGCTCGGCCTGCCGACCTGGGGCTACTCGCGCTCGTGGGGCTACGGCCCCAGCGGAGGCCTGGGCCTGATCATCGTGATCGTGATCGTGCTTTGGTTGCTGGGCGTCTTCCACTGACGTCCTGAGGCCACGTGTGCGCCGTGCGTGGGAGAATGGGCAGCTCCCACCACGGCCCGCACCCATGCTCGAACTGATCGGATTCGACGGCGACGACACGCTCTGGCACAGCGAGGGCTACTACCAGGCCGCCGGCGCCGAATTCCAGACCCTCCTCGCCCGCTACATCGACGTCACCGACAGCCAGGTGCAGGCGAGCATGCTGGCGACCGAAAGGCGCAATCTCCAGCTGTTTGGCTATGGCGCCAAGGGCATGACGCTGTCGATGGTCGAAACGGCCATCGCCATGACCGACGCGCGCATCGAGGCGCGCGACATCCATCGCATCGTGCAATTGGGCAAGACGGTGCTCGAGCATCCGGTCGAGCTGCTGCCCGGCATCCGCGAGGCAGTCGAGGCGGTGGCCGCGCGGTATGCGATCGTGCTGATCACCAAGGGCGACCTGTTCCATCAGGAGAAAAAGGTCGCCGAGTCGGGCCTGTCCGACCTGTTCGGCCGCATCGAGATCGTGTCGGAAAAGAACGAGCGCACCTACCGCCGCGTGCTGGGCGAGTTCGAGCTTTCGCCGGCGCAGTTCGCGATGGTCGGCAATTCGCTGCGTTCGGACATCGAGCCGGTGCTGGGGCTCGGCGGCTGGGGCGTGCACATGCCCTACCACGTGACCTGGGCGCACGAGCTGGAGACGGGCCTGAGCGGCCAGGAGGAACGCCTGATCAGCGTGGACGGGCCGGCCGGTATTCCGGCTGCGGTGGCGCGTCTTGGCGAACGGGCGGCAGCATCGCTTGCTGCGCCCTGAGGTGACGGTCGTGCCGCCGCGCGTGGTGCTGGACACCAACGTCTGCCTGGACCTGTTCGTGTTCGATGACCCGCGCTGCGCGGGGCTAGCCGCCGCCCTCGCCAGTGGCGCCGTCGAGGCGGTGACCGCCGTGGACTGCCGCGCCGAATGGCTGGCCGTGCTGGGTTATCCGCAACTCGCACTGGACGGGGCCGGGCGCGAGCGCGCCGTGCTGGCGTTCGACCAAAGGGTGCGCGCGCTGCCCACCCTCCCGTGCGATGCCCCCCTGCCACGTTGCGCCGACCCCGACGACCAGAAATTCCTGACGCTCGCCGCCGCGGCTGGTGCACGTTGGTTGCTCAGCCGCGACAGCGCCTTGCTGAAGCTCGGGCGACGAACGCTGCGCGATGCCGGCTTTGCGATCCTCACGCCGGAACAATGGTCGCTGCAGCACGCTTCTCCGGCGCTCCGCGTGCGCATGTAGAAGCGCGGGCCCATCGGCTCTGGCGAGGTGACTCATGCTGACCCCCGCTGACGTGTCCTGCCCCTACTGCGGCGAGCGGATCGAGCTGCTGCTCGATGGCTCGGCCGGCGAACAGGCCTATATCGAGGACTGCCCGGTGTGCTGCCGTCCGATCGGCGTGCACGTCAGCGTGGACCGGGAGGGCGAGCCGCGGGCGACTGTGTCGGGCGAGAACGAGGCTTGAGGGACGGCAAGCGAAGCGCCGCGCGTGAACCTCTCCTCTCCGGGAGAGGGCAGGGTGAGGGATCGGGAGTCGCCCGACAAGTCGGCCGTGCGAAACATCCCGCCGCATTGTGAAAGCGGCGGTTTTCCCGCAAGCGCGCCCCCTCACCCCAACCCTCTCCCCGGAGGGGAGAGGGAGCCACGTGCGGCGCTCCTGCACCCAAACGCGCAAGCCCTCTTGCCTCAGCTCCCGAGCGCCCGCGGTAAAGCGGCGGCAGCTCCTCTAAGAGCAGGCGACCCACCACGCGAAGGCGGCGCTCCTGCGGGCATTCCCGCGAGCCCCGGCCCCTCACCCCAACCCTCTCCCCGGAGGGGAGAGGGAGCAAAGTGCGGCGCTCCCGCACCCAAACGCGCAAATCCTCTTGCCTCAGCTCCCGAGCGCCCGCGGTAAAGCGGCGGCAGCTCCTCTAAGAGCAAGCGACTGACCAAGCAAGGCGAGGCGGCACCTAGCTCTTATCCCTCACCGGGCTTAGCAGGCCATTTCTTTGGTTACTTTCTTTGGGCCAGCAAAGAAAGTGACCCGAGCGCCGGCAGGCGATCGGAAGCCCGCGGCAGGCGAGCCAAGTCGCGGTGAGGCCGCGCAAGAACGATAAGCAACACATCGCTCCTGCGGGCATTCCCGCGAGCACCGGCCCCTCACCCCAACCCTCTCCCCGGAGGGGAGAGGGAGCCACGTGCGGCGCTCCTGCACCCAAACGCGCAAGCCCTCTTGCCTCAGCTCCCGAGCGCCCGCGGCAAAGCGGCGGCAGCTCCTCTAAGAGCAGGCGACTGACCAAGCAAAGCGAGGCGGCACCTAGCCCTTATCCCTCACCGGGCTTAGCCGGCCATTTCTTTGGTTACTTTCTTCGGGCCAGCAAAGAAAGTAACCCGAGCGCCGACAGGCGATCGGAAGCCCGCGGCAGGCGAGCCCAGTCGCGGGGAGGCCGCGCAAGAACGACAGGCAAGACACCGCTCTCGCAGGCACCCCCGCGAGCCCCGGCCCCTCACCCCAACCCTCTCCTCGGAGGGGAGAGGGAGCCAAGCGTCGCGCGGGTGGCGTCATCGCTCGCGGGAGTCACCGGGCGCGTCAGCTCCCACAGCATGTGCGCGCGGAAGCCCAGCGCCTGCGCATCCTGCACCGTCCACAGCACGCATACGTCGCGCGCCAACCCGCACACGTGCACCTCGGCCACGCCGCGCTCGCGCAGCCAGCCGGCCAGGCCGGTCGGCGGACGCGTGCCGCCAGGGCCGTGGTTTTCGCGAAAGGCGCTGTAGGAGTCAACCGCCGGGTCGGTGCCCTTGCGCACGATCAGGTCCAGCGGTGTCCAATCGATCGCCGGGTGCAACGCCGCGCCCGGGGTGCCGGCGACGCAGTGCACCGGCCACAGGGTCTGCGGGTGGCCATGCAGGGCGATCTGCGCGAACGGCACCTGATCCGCATGGTTGGCGGCGAAGGAGACGTGCTCGCGCGGGTGCCAGTCCTGCGTGGCGACCACGTGGTGGTAGCGGCGCGCGCGCAGCAGGGCGTCGATGCCGGGCACGATGGCGTCGCCCTCGTGGCAGGCCAGCGGCCCGCCGGGCATGAAGTCCGGTTGCACGTCGACGAGGATCAACGCGGTATCGGACGGATGGGTCGGGTGGCTCATCGGGAAAGTGTAGTGGGTCGCCGGAAGCCTCCGCCGCCCGGACATGGGGGAAGGGGAATGCGTGGCCACGCGCAGCGGCAGTCGCGCACCCGGCATAATGCGTGTCCAACCATGGCGGACAGCAATGCATTACGACCAATCCTGGATGGGCTACGGCTGGATCGGCGGGCTGCAGGCGGGCCTCATCGCAGCGGTGGTCGGTGCGTTGCTCTTTCTGCTGTTCCGCTGGCGTACGCGCGAGGCCTGGAGCCATGGCGCGCAGATGGCCTGGGCCTACGTGCTGGGCGTCGCACTCGCCGGCAGTGGGGATCTGGCGGATCTCTTCTACTTTAATTACGCGCGCCTGCAATCGGTGCAGTTGCTGCGCGCGAAGCTGGCGGAGTTGCACGATCCGGATGGCCTGGGCACGCGCGTGCTGTGCGAGCTGGCCGGCGTGGCGGTCGGCATCGGGCTCGCCTGGATGGCCAGCGAGTGGGCCGCGCGACGCAAGTGACGTAGGACTTCAGCCCACTGCCTTTCGCGACGAGTCGCATGGTGGGCTCAAGCCCGCCTGGCGCCTTCAACCGGCCTGCGACGCGAGTCGCCGCCGTGCAGGCGCGGCGACCGGTTCGAGCATCTGCGACGCCAGCATGCGCGCCTGCAGCTGGATCTCGGGCATCGCGATCGATTCCCAGCGCGCGCCGCGCATGAGGCTGCCGATGCCGAACAGCCTTGGCCACGGCGTGCCGTCGCGGCACAGGTGACCATCCAGCGTCGCCTGGCAGCCCAGGCCCAGCGGATCGGGCGTGACGTGGCCGTTGGTGACCATCTGGCGCATCAGCGGGTGCAGCGTGTTGCGCACGTCGGTGTCCAGGCCGATGGTCTGGATTGCCAGGTCCGCGAGCAGCGTCGAGCTGGCCCCGGCGTGCCACGCCTCCAGTTCGACGCGCCCGTCCCTTGGCCGGGCGGCGGTGACGCGGCCGCTGACCCGTTTGAGCCGTCCTTCGCGTTCGAGCGCCAGCACCTGCCGCTCGACTTGTGGCGGCATGCGGTGGCGGGCGCGTTCCCACGCCCAGCGGGCGTGGCGCAGGAAGCGTGCGCGTTCGGCCAGCGGCAGCGCCTCCCACAGTTGATGGGTGGACGGGCGCAGGCTGTCGATCACCACGCGCCAGTCGTCGCCGGCGGCGATCGCCTCGCGCAACAGGTGCAGCCAGCGGCGGATTTCGGGCGCGTCGTGCATGGCATCGACCAGCGCGCCGCCGTCGTCGTCCGGCACGGCCGACACCGGCAGGTGAGCCGCCGGCAGGCGGCCGTGGCGCGAAACCGCAGTGAAGTGCGTGTCCGGCCAGCGATCGGCCAGTTCCAGCAAGACGTCGACCGCGCTCAGGCCCAGCCCGACCAGCGCGACTTCGCGCGGTGGCGCGTGCGCCTCGGCCGACGCCAAGAAGGCCCACGGGTCGATGATGTAGCGTTGTTCTGCCAGCAGCGAGGCCTCGACGCCGGCGAGTGGCCGCACCGGCAATGCGCCGACGGCCAGCACCGCGGCATCGACACGACTGGCGCGCTCGCCCTGGATCACCGTGACGCCGTCGATCTCGGGGACCAGCGCATCGGCCGCGAACGGCACCACGCGCACGTCCACGCCACGGCTGCGCGACCGCGCCAGGGCGTTTGCCGCTTCGTCTTCCAGGTAGTCGCCGTACAGCCGCCGCGGCAGGAAATCGGTGCCGGCGACCTGCGGGTCGACGCGCTGGGCGTAGTCCAGAAAGCCGCGCGGCCGGCGCGAGAACATGCCCATGGTGGCAGCGCGCACGTTGAGCAGGTGGTGCGGCGAGGTCGTCCCGTAGGCGATGCCCCGCCCGGGGTGCGCGGCGCCGCCGGTGTACCAGTCCAGGTGCAGCGGTGCACTGGCGCGATCGACCAGTTCGGTGAGGAGGGCGACGGCGGCGGCTCCGCCGCCAACGATGGCGACCCGTCGGAACATGGCGACTCTCCGGTGGTCGGCGCTCAGCCCGGCAGCGGTCCGGCGATGGCCGGTCGCGAGGGGGGCATCCGCTGCCGGGTGGAGGAGGGCGGGGCATAGGCCAGGCCTGCGCCCGGGGCGCCCCCGAAAAGGTGCAGGCTGAGCGCGACTTCGCGCCCGGAAAGATTGCGGCAGCGGTGCAGGCGCGACTGGTCGGCGTCGAACCACAACGCGTCGCCCGGGCCAAGCCAGTGGCGCCCGTGCGCCAGCGGTTCGCCGCCGTCGCTCTGGCGGCGCCAGGCCTCGATTTCCATCGCCCCGTGCAGCGGGATCTCCAGGCCCCAGCGCGCGCCGTGGTCGTGCAGCGCGGAGACGTGGTTGGCCGGCCAGGCGATCAGCAGCAACTGTAGTTGCGCGCTACCGGTCCGCAGCGGGCGGATGCGCGGGCCGCCGGCGGTGCGTACGCGCGTGGCCAATGCGGTGAAACCGTCCGTATGGAGGCGGACCACGCTGCCCAGTTCGCGGGCGAGGGCGGCCAGGTCGGGGTGCTCCCCTCGGCAGTGCGCCAGCGCGATACGGCGCAGCGCCTTCAAGCTTTGCCTGTGGTTTGCCATGGCAGGACCGTACGAAGAACGGCGCCCAGTGGAGCATGGGCGCCGTTAAGCAGTCGTAACCCTTCAGTGCGCGACGCTGGGCGGCTTTTTACAGCTTGCGCAGCTCGAAACTCACCGGCACGCGCGCCCACGCACGCACCGCGTGGCCATCCACGCTGGCCGGCTGAAAGCGCCAGCCCGCCAGCACCTGCGCGCGCGCACTGCGGTCGAGCAGCGCGTAGCCGCTGCTCCGCTCGACGATCACGTCCACCGGCTTGCCCGCTTCATCCACCAGCACGCGCAGCAGCACGGTGCCGTGCATGTGCTGGCGGATCGCCTGGGCAGGAAAGACCAGCGGCGCGCTGCGGTAGGCCAGGCTGGCTTCGATTGGCTCGCCCGGCACGGTGAATGGCGTCGATCCCACCGCCGGTGGCGCGATCGTGGGCACGTGGATCGTGGGCGCCGCGACGGTGCCTTCGTCGCTGATGTGCAGCGTGGTGGCGATGGGCGGCGCCACGCGCACGGGTGTGTGCCGCGTGATCGGCAGGATGGCCGGCAGCGGCGGTGTCTCGACGGGCTTGGGTTTGGGCGGGATGAAGCGTGCGCTCAGCGATGGCGCCTCCAGGCGCGGCAGGGCCGGTGGCGGCAACGGCCGGGTGGCGGCGATGAATACGGTGAGGTTGACGGCCATCGCCGCGCTCAGCGCGGTGATGCGGACCAGATCGGGCTGGGCGTGCGTGCGGGATGAAGCCAGGGCTGCGGACGACATGGGCGATCCTCCTGTGCTTGTGGCGCAGGCACGCTGCCCGGAGGCAGAGGGAATCGTGCCGACGCGATACCAGCCTAGGCCTGCTCTTCGCTCCTGCGCAAGCATTCCCGCTGCCGCGCGCTTTGCCGCACAATCGAGCGGCGCGGCCGCGGGGGCCGAAAGGGAGGCAATCATGACGATGTGGAAGCAACTGGGCGCGCTGGCGCTGCTGGTGGGTGGACTGGTGCTGATGCCGGGCCCGGCGCATGCGGGCGAGATCTCCTGCAAGATGACTTTCTCGCTGTCGGGCTGGTCGGTGTTCTACAAGACCGCCAAGGGCACCGGCATGGTCCGTTGCAGCAACGGCCAGACCATGCAGGTGAAGCTGCGCACCAAGGGCGGCGGGCTGACCTTCGGCAAGACGCATATCGAGGACGGCATCGGCAAGTTCACTGGCGTGTACGACATCCACGAGGTGCTCGGCCATTACGCCAACGCCGAAGCGCACGCCGGCGCCGGTGAATCGGCCGGTGCGCAGGCGCTGACCAAGGGCAACGTGGGCCTGGCGCTCAGCGGCAAGGGCGAGGGCTGGAACCTGGGCGTCTCCTTCGGCGCGTTCATCATCGAACAGTAAAGCCGGCTTGGACGTCCAGACGTCCGTCGCAA
Source organism: Frateuria sp. GZRR35 (assembly GCF_051900415.1). Taxonomy (NCBI): domain Bacteria; kingdom Pseudomonadati; phylum Pseudomonadota; class Gammaproteobacteria; order Lysobacterales; family Rhodanobacteraceae; genus Frateuria; species Frateuria sp. GZRR35. Next base: position 148,945 of record NZ_JBHZGL010000007.1, on the reverse strand, counting down.
AACAGTACGCGCGGGTATGGTAAGGTGGCCGCCCGGCCTTTCCGTCAGGAGCCTGCCATGCCCGCGCCTTCCGTCGTCAGCCCGCCGCGCTACCGTTTCGGTGACGAACTGGCCAGCACGCTGATCCACGGCATTGGCATTCTGCTCAGTATCGGCGGCCTGGCGACCCTGGTGGCGTTCGCCGCGTTGCGCGGCGATGCGCGGGCGGTGGTGGCTTGTGCGGTGTTCGGTACCACGCTGATCCTGCTCTACACCGCCTCGACCCTGTATCACGCCATTCCCGGCGAGCTGCCGCGGCGGGTGCTGCGTACGCTCGACCACATTGCGATCTTCCTGCTGATTGCCGGGACCTATACGCCGTTCACGCTGATCGTGCTGCCGGGAGCGTGGGGCTGGGGGTTGTTCGGCACGATCTGGGCGCTGGCGCTGGTCGGTAGTGCGCTGGAGCTTGGGCTGTTGCGGCGCATCCAGACGCGCTGGCTGGCGGTGTCGATTTATGTGGCGATGGGCTGGGTGGCGCTGGTGGCGTTCGAGCCGTTGCGCACGCATCTGGCGCCGGGTGGGTTGGTGTTGTTGATCGCGGGTGGGGCGACCTACACGCTGGGGGTGCCTTTCTATCTGTGCAAGCGGCTGCCGTTCCATCATGCGGTATGGCACGGGTTCGTGCTGGCTGCCAGCGTGCTGCATTACCTGGCTGTGCTGCTTTACGTCATTCCCGACTGAGAGCTCCCGCTTTTCGCTCCCTCTCCTCTCTGGGGAGAGGGTTGGGGTGAGGGCCGGGGCTCGCCGGGATGTCCCCAGGAGCGCTGCCTTGCTCCTCGTTTTTGCGTGATCTCTCCGCGACTGGGCTCGCCTGCCGCGGGCTTCCGATCGCCTGCCGGCGCTCGGGTCACTTTCTTTGCTGGCCCAAAGAAACTAACCAAAGACATGGCCTGCTAAGCCCGGTGAGGGATAAAAGCTAGGTGCCACTTCGCCTTGCTTGGTCAGTCGCCTGCTCTTAGAGGAGCTGCCGCCGCTTTACCGCGGGCGCTCGGGAGCTGAGGCAAGAGGACTTGTGGGCGTGTGTGCGAGCGCCGCATTTGGTTCCCTCTCCCCTCCGGGGAGAGGGTTGGGGTGAGGGGGCGGGTTCGCCTGGAACGTGGACGTGTGGTGCAGATCTTCGGCCGCGGCGCGAAAGTCGCTACCACTTGCCGGTTCACGCAAGAAGCGGCGGGGTTCTTGCGCCCGCGTTCGGGTGGCCCCAGCTCTCCCCTGCGATGCAGGGGAGAGGCGGTCCGGTGCGCGGTCAGTGCTTCTGCTTCTGTTGCGGTACGAACTGGGTCTTCACTGCTTCGGCCAGCTGCGCCGGCGGCAGCAGGCCCTGGCCGATCACGAAGTCGTTGAAGGCCTTGCGGTCGAACTTGTCGCCGAGCGCCAGTTCGGTTTCCAGCCGCAGCTGTTGCAGGCGCAGGTAGCCGTAGAAATACGCCGTGGCCTGGCCGGGGCTGTTGAAGGTGTAGCGATCCAGTTCCTGGCGCGCCATGGCTTCGGACAGGCCGACATCCCCGGTGAGCACGTCGTGTGCGCGCTCGCGGGTGATCAGGCCCAGGTTGAGCATCGGGTCGAGGTAGGCGCGGGCGGCTCGCATCAGGCGCGCCTGCAACGCGGTGAACTGCCCGGCCGGCGGCTCGTAGGGCAGCATCTCGGACTCGGCATACAGCGCCCAGCCTTCCACGTTGACGCTGTTGAAGGCGAACAGGCTGCGCGCCAGCGACACGCCGCGCTCGACCATCGCGGCGAACTGCAGTTCGTGTCCGGGTCGGCCCTCATGCGCGGTCAGCGTCCAGGCGGCGGCCTTGAAGGTGAAGTCGTCGTAGGACTGGCTGTTGTCCTTGCCGTTGCCGGGGTTGCCCATGGTCAGCACGAAGGTGCCGCGTTCGCCGTGGTTGTTGAGGAACGGCGGTGGGTCCATGTGCGGCGCGGGTACCTGTGCAGCCTCGGCCTCCGAGGCCAGGCGCATCTGCATCTGGCGCTTGGGCAGCGTGACGATTCGCTTGTCGCGGATGGTGTCCTCGATGTGGCCGAGCACTTCGTGGTACCAGGGCTCCACCTGGTCGCGGGCAAGCTGTTGCTTCTTCAGCGCCTTGAACACATCGCGGTAGTCGGTGGCGTCGATACCTTCGTCCTTGGCCACCACCGGTGCCAGCGCCTGCATCATGCCGCGCAGTTCCATGAACTCGAGCTCGGCCTGCTTCATCAACTGCTCGGGCGGGATGTCGATGCCGACCTGCTTGAGGTTGAAGGCGTACAGCGGCTCGGGCAGGCGGAAGTCGGTGCGTGCGCGCGGCAGCACGGTGCTGCGTACCCAGGCGTCGTAGTCCTTCAGCTGCGTGTCGAGCGCGTCCAGCGCGACCTTGCCCTCGGGGGTATCGAGCTTGTACTTGGCGAACAGTTGGCGGATGCCCTCGACGTAGCGCGGTGTGTTGGCGAGCTTCTGCTCGATCTCGGCCTTGTACGGCCCCAGCAGCGGCTTCTCGTCCAGTCGCGCCGCGGTCAGCGCCTTGGCCTGCTCGGTGATCGGCGTGCAGCCGGGCGCCTTGCCGACGTAGCACTGAAGACGCTCGAGCGCGGCCGGACGGCGCTTGGCGTCGACGTCGTCCTTCAGCAGCGCGAACTCGCCGCTGAAGATGAGCGAGCCAACGTCGTTGTAGGGCAGCAGGTATTTGTGGTTGAGGTCGATGCCTTCGATCTGCTGGGCGGTGGCCTCGATCATGATGTCGAGATCCTCGCGCACGTTCGGGTCCTTCTCCGTCGCGAGCAGCTTTTCGAGCTTGCCCTTGGCCTCCACCAACGCCGCCCGCGAGCGTTCGTCGATACCGGGCCTGAGGTCGGCGACTTTCGTGTCGTAGCCGGGTACGCCGACTTGGGTGGCAAATTCGGGGCTGAAGCGGGCGATCGTGTCCAGCAGCACCTTGGCGTCGGCGTTGCTGCGCTGGACCCAGGTGTCGGGCGCGGCCTGCGCATGCAGCGATCCGGCGGTCGCCAGCGTGGCGGCCAGGGCGAGGGCGAGGCTCTTGCGCATGGGACGCTCCTTCTTGGGTGATGGCGCAGCGTACGCGGGTGTGGTCGAGGCGTGCCTGTGCCTTAGGGTCTAGAGCAGCATGGCCAAGCCGAACAGGCCGACCATCAGGAACGAGATCACCAGCTTGACCAGCGTGCCGGCGAGCAGCCCAATCCAGGTGCCGGCACCGACATGAGCCGAACGCAGCACGCTGGTGCCGGCCGAAAGCTCGCCCACCAGCGCGCCGACGAACGGTCCGAAGATCAATCCGGGGATGCCCAGGAACATGCCCACCAAGGTGCCGATGGTGGCGCCCCAGAGCGCCCGCGGACTGGCGCCGATCCGCTTGGCGCCCACCGCGCCGGCGACGAAATCGACCAGCACGCCGAGCGCGCCCAGCGCGCCGATCACCAGCAGCCAGGCGAGGCCCAGGTGGCGGTAACCATCGACCGCGGCGACCAGCCAGATGCCCCCGAAGATCATCGGGATGCCCGGCAGGATCGGCAGCACCGTCCCGGCGAGGCCGCCGAGGATCAGCAAGGCGGCGAGCAGGTAGAGCGCGATTTCCATCTGGCCGCCTCTCTTGGGGGAGACGACACTGTGGGGCAGTAGCTCCGGCGCGGGCAAGCCCGAAGCCCTTCGTGCAGCGGATTGCAGTCCCGTAACCGGCACGTTCTGCCACGGTCGCCGCAGTGCGGCGATCGGGTACGCTAGGATGCGTCGTGCGTGGTGAAGACATGGGACGGACGTCCCGGCTTCACCTGAATTTGATCTGTCAGATGGTCAGGTTGCGCGAATTTGCGCCGCGTACGCATCGGTCGGCGGGGCGGCCTGGTTCGGGCCAAGGGAAGGGGATGAAGGATGCTGAAAGGGATAAGGGCAAACTTCTGGCTGGGGCACGTGGCTGTCGCTCTCGCCTATGCGCTTGCGTACTTCCTCCTGCGCCAAGTGACGATTACCCACTGGGTTCCCATCTCCGGGCTCCGCTTCAGCGTGTTGTTGCTCTTGCCCTACCGGTACTGGCCGGCGCTCGTGGTTGGCGAGTTCATCCCTCTGGCCTATACCGGCATTACCTGCGCCGGTGAATTCGGTTGGCCGTGGGCCCTCGCGCTGATGGCGCCCCCGATGGTGTTCGCGATGCCCGTTGTCCGATGGTGCCGCGAGCGCCGCCGACTCTTTCCGGCGGGCCTTGCACCAGACATCAACATTCTTTTGCTTGGCCTGTCGGCGACGGCCCTCATCTGGGCGGCAATGAGCTTCCTTGTGCTGTTGCTGGTGCAAGGGCCTCCTGGAGTGGCATACCGCGAGGCTGCGGGCTGGTATGTCATCGGCTTTTACCTCGGCAGCCTTACGCTGGTTCCGCTGGTGCTCCTGGTGCGAGAGGAGCTGTTGACGCACGGCGCGCGTCGGCTATGGGCGCGATTGTCGGAAAGCCGGTTGGCCATGGAAACCGTCTGCCTGTTGCTGCCGACCTTGGCGTTGTTGGTATGGCTCGCCTTGGGGCCAGCGGGGGCTGCCAGCGAGGAGGCGCGCGTTGCGATGTTCCTTCCCGTCACGTGGCTGGCTTTGCGGTATGGCTGGCGCGGCGCGGCGGTTGGCGGTACTGCCGCCAGTATCGCGGTGATGCTTGCCATGCCCCATCGCTACGACCCGGCGACGCTGCACGCCGAGGTGTTCGTGGCCTTTGCGATAACCACCATGTTGATGCTCGGCGGGCGAATCGCAGTGCTCCATACACGCGAGGAGCGTGAAAAGGCCGATGCGCGGCTGACGCTCGCGTTGGCACAGCGGAACCTCCACCTGGGCGAGCTGCAGCTGCGCCAGACCGCATATGCTCTGGAACAGATGAGCGGGGCGATTCAAGCCTCCTACACGCAACTGCTCGGGCGCCTGCGTTGCCTGCTGCCAGGAGCCGACGAACGCACCTACTACCGCCAGGCGGCGGTGACCCAGCACCAGATCTATCGCCTGGCCGATTCGCTCTATCCGCTGGCTTGGCGGGAGCGTGGCTTGCCGGCTGCGCTGCGTGAGGGCTCGGTGGCACGTGCCCTGGACGAAGCAGGAGTCGCGTATTGGTGCGATATCGACGGCCCCAAGCTGGGTGGGCTCTCCAGCAGCGTCCATCTGGCGCTGTACCGCCTCGCCAACGAAGCGATAGCCGTGATCTGCGCTGGTCGCAACCTCAATCGCATCCAGATGAAGCTCAGGGGCGGATCGTTTGGAAGGCGCCGTTGGGTGCTGCTTCGCGTGGAAGCCAGCGTTGACTACGAACGGCTGAGTCGTGTGCGTTGGGATGGCCTGCAGGCCGCGTTGAACCCCAGCGGACTGGGCCTGGGCGCCATAAAGGACCGGGCCGCCGTTTTCGGTGGCAAGGCGCGGATGTATTCCGTGGCTGAGGGCACCCGGATCAGCATCTTGTTGTTTGACCCGGAGCTCGTCTGACTTCGTGCGACGTCTGACTTCGTGACAAAAAAACCGCCTTCAACGGCGGTTTTTTTTTGGTTTCAGTCGACGTGGGTGCTGCACTCGGCCGGATTATCGCATGGGGCGACCAAGGTGGTCGTGGATGGTGCCGCGGTAAACATCGTCGCACCGCTGCTCAGGGGCGTGGCCTGAACTTGAATGGCGGCGTCGCGATAGACAGTTTGCGCGTACGAAGTCAATGCAACCACGCTATTGTCGAGCGTCATCGGCTGCTGGGGCGTAGCGATGCGCTGCGCGTCGCGACCCATCGGCAGGACCAGGAACTGACCATTGGCGGCGGCGAAAGCTCCACGCACGTTGCCGTTGAGGTCGTTGATCTGCACGTACCGGATCCCGTTGACCGTGAAGACGTAAACATGCCAATTGGAGTTGGTGCTTACGTCTTGCGCGTTCGGCCAGGCCTGGCCCAGGCCGGTGCTTGACGATTCGGACGCGAAAACAGGAGCCGAAAGACCCATGACGACCAGGCCGGCGAAAATGGCACGGCGCGACAAGTGTTTGATCATAGCCATGTCCCCTTGATGGACCGCTCACTCATTGAGCCTGGTCACTCTATCAGCAGCAAAAGTGATTTTTGTGCGAAAGCCACCGTTTTAGGTTTGTTCCTTTCCACTGCTGTTTTTCGTCTTGGGTAAGTTGCTGGCGCCGACTTGCTACGGAGATTCTGGCTGATAGGTCTGCATGGGGCCGCGACCGGCGCGGGCGCCGAACACCATTTCGGTGGTCCAGCCCAGCAGCATCGAGGTGTAGGCGCGCTGGCAGTCGGGACTGGAGAGCGCATGGTCGGCCTCGTCGATGATCCGGTAGGTGACCGAGTGGGTGCGACGGAACGCGTTGCGGTAGCTGACGATGGCCGGGTGAGGGACCAGGTGGTCGTGGCCCGACTCGACGACGAGCACGTCGCCGCGGAAATCGCTGCAGGCGCGCAGCGCGCGGTTGTCGTCCGGTTCGAGCACGCGGCTGCGGTAGGCGTCCAGTTGCGCGCGTGGCAGCGACCGTTTGGGTTTGTCCCAGTCCTCGTCCGCGTACAGCGCCGGGACTCGCAACGCGAGCCATTTGACCGGACGCAGCGAGGTGAGGATCGACGCGAGGTAACCGCCGTAACTGGCGCCGACGACCAGGATGGAATCGGGGTCGACGTGGGGCTGCAAGCGCAGGTGGTCGTAGGCGGCGACGACGTCGGCGAGGTTCTGCTCGCGGGTGACGGTCTGGCGCATCGCCTCGGTGCGCACGTGGCCTCGCATGTCGAAGGTCAGGCAGATGCAGCCCAGTGCGGCGATCTGCTGGGCGCGGCCCAGGTCGCGTTCCCGGCAGCCGCCCCAGCCATGCACGAACAGCACGCCGGGGATGGTCGAGCCGGGGGCGAGCACGGTGCCGGCGATGCGCGCGCCGTCGACGAGGATGTCGGTGTCTTCGCTACGTGTCGTCATCATCCTCCACCACGGTGAACTTCAGTAGCGGGCCGACTGCCGGGTCGGTGCCGCGGAACAGCACGGTGGCGCCGGGCGGCGGTTCGGCATCGCTCCCGTAGCGTTCCTCCGTGCGCACGCCGAGCCAGCGGCGACCCGGTTCGTCGCGCAAGCGCAACAGCGCGGCGGCCTCCGCGCCGCTGGCGCCGCCGATACGCCAGGACGACTCGAGCACGCCGGCATGCGCCTGGCCGCGATGGTCCTTGCCCTGCACCACGTCGTAATTGCGGCGCGAGGCGAACATGCGCGGGAAGCATTGCCGCGCGGCCTCGTCGTAGAGCTGCGCCTGCGCGGCCGCCTCGCGCACCGGCGGCGGCAGCGGTTCACGCAGCAGTGCGTCGAAGCCGCCGCGGTGCACGCGCAGACTGGAGCCGCCATAGGCCACCTCGCCGGCGTTGTCGCGGGTCAGCCACTGGGTGCCGTAGTAGGCGATGGTGTGGTGATCCACGCGGACCTGGCCCACGCTCCAGGTGGTCAGGTCGCGCAGGTCGGTTTCCAGCACCAGGCCATCGCTGGCGAGCGCGTCCTCGTCGACGTCGGCGATGATCGCATCCAGTTCGCCAATGTCGCTGGCCACCCGCTGGCCACGACCGGCGTTGCCATGCGCCGGCTTGATGCGCACGGGACCCAGGTGCAACAGTGCGCGCCCCGCGCGGCGTGCATCGGCGGGCGCGTAGGCGCTGTAGCCGGGCAGCACCACGGCGCGCACCCGCTCGGCGAACGCCTCGGACCAGCCTTCCGGCGCGCGCGTGGGAGCGTCGACCAGGGGATGGGTGATCGCCTTGGAGGCCACCACGCGGTCCGGCACCACGCCGCCGAAAAGGTCGGATGCACTGCGGATGCCGCAGGCCGCAGCCGTATCCAGTCCGGTCAGCACGTCGCCCGGCACGAAGTAGAGCGGGCCAGGATAGGGCTGTCCCGGCACGTAGGCACCGGCGAAGTCGTAGTGCAGCAGGTCGGCCAGCTGCTGCGCGATGGCCGCGTGCGCGGCCGCCTCGTGGCTGGAGTGCGCCGCGTCGCGGCCCACGCCCAGCACGACGCTGCCGCGTGCGTGGCCTGCCTGTACCGGGGGCGGGGCGCTGGATGCCACGGGAGTCTCCGCAACCTGAGGGCGCGTGAGGCGCCGGATCGTCAGGAGGCTAGTGGTCGCGGTGTGGATGGGCTGTTGAAGCTGCCGGCAGTTGTCTCATCCGCCTGTCACCTCCCGTCGCCTCGGTGAAGGATCGGCTCGTCTGAGCCAACAACCCGGACGGAAATGGAGGCGCTTTGCGGGCGGCTACTTCTCGACGAACGCCCGCTCGATCACGTAGTCGCCCGGTTCGCGCGTGCGCGGCGAGGCCTGGAAGCCGCGTCCGTCCAGCAATGCGCACAGGTCGTCGAGCATCGCCGGGCTGCCGCACAGCATCACGCGGTCGGTGCTGGGGTTGAGCGGCGGCAGGCCGGTGACCCGGCTCATCACGCCGTCGACGATAGCGTCGGTGATGCGCCCGCGGTTCTTGAACGGCTCGCGGGTGACGGTGGGGTAGTAGATCAGTTTCTCGCGCGCCAGCTCGCCCAGGTACTCGTGCTGCGGCAGTTCGCGCTCGAGATAGTCGGCATAGGCCAGGTCGCTGACCTGGCGCACGCCGTGAGCCAGCACGATCTTCTCGTAGCGCTCGTAGGTGGACGGATCGCGGATCACGCTCATGAACGGCGCCAGGCCCGTGCCGGTGCCGAACAGGTAAAGATTCCTGCCGGGCTTGAGATCGTCCAGCACCAGCGTGCCGGTGGGCTTGCGGCTGACCACCAGCGGATCGCCCGGCTTGAGGTGCTGCAGGCGCGAGGTCAGCGGGCCATTGGGCACCTTGATCGAGAAGAACTCCAGGTGTTCCTCCCAGCTCGCGCTGGCGATGGAGTAGGCGCGCATCAACGGACGGCCGTCCACCTCCAGGCCGATCATCACGAACTGTCCGCTCTCGAAGCGGAAGCCGGGATCGCGCGTGGCGCGGAAGCTGAAAAGGCTGTCGTTCCAGTGACGCACGTCGATCACGTGCTCGGTCGCCAGTGCCACCATGGTTGTCGTGTCTCGTCGAAAAGCAGTCGCGCGGCAATCGGCCGGGCGCCGGACAGGCCGGGGTTGTGGGGAACAGGCCGGCGGCGGGTTCGCTGCGCCTGGCGGGCGCCACGCGGCGCGCGGCGGCAGCGATACAGGATACGTGATCCGGCCGGCCGCTGCGCGCCATGACGCCGTCGGCGGCCTGCGGCATCATGGCGCGCCGGGGTGGATAGCAAAGGAGCAAGCGGGATGGGCAGTCGCGTACAGGAACCGATTTCCGACCACCACGTCGGCCAGCGCCACCTCGATCGCATGGTGATGCTTTCCGATGGCGTGTTCGCCATCGCGATCACGCTGTCGGCGCTGGAGATCCGCCCGCCCGAATCCATCGCCGCCGGCTCGCTGTGGGATGCATGGTCGACGCCGCTGCTGGTTTATTTCATCAGCTTCCTGCTGATCGGCGTGATCTGGTTCCACCACCGCCGGATCGTGGCGCATTTGCGTGACGTCGACGGCGTAGGCACGGCAATCAACCTCGCGCTGCTCAGCATCGTCGCGCTGATGCCGATGGCGACCCGCTACGTGATCGAAGTCACCCACGGCAAGGGCATCGTCGTCTACGTGGCGGCCGTATTGGCGACGTTCGGTGCGACAGCGTTGCTTTGGGCCTACCTGGCGTTCGTGGCGAGGCTGGCGCCGGAGGTACCCCGCGCGCGGGCCTTGCGCTGGTTGTTCGAAATCCTCGCACCCGCGGTGGGCGCGTTCATCGTGATCCTGTATGAGCCGCATCCCTGGGTCGCGCTGGGCATCCTGCTGGCGATCGTCGGGGGTATGAGCTGGACGGCTCGCATGGATCGGCGGGCGTCCTAGCTTCCCCGATGCGGTAACGCCTTGCCTCGCGGGCAGCCGGCCAGCCGCCCGCCTACAATGGACGGATGGCTTCCTCCCCCGCTCCCGCCGATTTCCGCCTGACCGTCGCGCCGATGATGGACTGGACGGACCGGCACTGCCGCTACTTCCACCGGCTTCTGTCGCCCCACGCGCGGCTGTATACCGAGATGGTGACCAGCGCCGCGCTGGTGCGCGGTGGCCAGCTGCACCTGCTCGAGCACAGCCAGCAGGAGCATCCGGTCGCGCTGCAACTGGGCGGCAGCGACCCGGCGGAACTCGCGCAGGCGGCGCGGCTGGGCTCGCAGGCCGGCTATGACGAGATCAACCTCAACGTCGGCTGCCCGTCCGACCGCGTGCAGTCCGGCCGCTTCGGCGCCTGCCTGATGCGCGAGCCGGCGCTGGTCGGCGATTGCGTGCGGGCGATGCGGGATGTCGTGGACGTGCCGGTGACGGTCAAGTGCCGCATCGGCGTGGACGAGCAGGATGATTACGCGGACCTGCAGCATTTCACCGAAACGATGGTGTCGGCGGGCGTCGAAGTGCTGGTGGTGCATGCGCGCAAGGCCTGGCTGAAGGGCCTGAGCCCGAAGGAAAACCGCGAGGTCCCTCCACTGGATTACGAACGGGTGTACCGCCTCAAGCGCGAGTTCCCGCAACTGGTGGTGGTCATCAACGGCGGTATCACGACGGTAGAGGCGGTGCAGGCGCACCTGACCCAGGTCGACGGCGTGATGCTGGGCCGCGCGGCCTACCACGATCCCTACCTGCTGGCGCAGCTGGAGGCGGCGCTGTATGGCGCGCCGATGCCCTCGCGCGAGGAGGTGCTCGGGCACCTGCGCCCCTACGTGGAGGCGGAGCTGCGGCGCGGCACCGCGCTCAAGCACATCAGCCGGCACCTGCTCGGGCTGTATCAGGGCGAGCCTGGCGCGCGCACGTTCCGGCGCGTGCTGAGCGAGGGCGCGCATCTGCCCGGCGCGGGCTGGAGCCTGCTCGAACAGGCCGCCAGCGGCCGTCGGGACGCGGCATGAGCCGGCCGGCCAGTGTTCAGCCCGGCCTGCCTAGGCTGGTATCCATTTGAATCCGAGCCACCGCCTTGCCGACTCTGTTGCCCCGACGCCTCCTCGCCTGCCTGCCGGCCCTGCTGCTGCCGGTGCTTGCGCATGCCGTTCCGCCGCAGGAAAAGACGCCGATGACACTGGAAGAGGCGGTGGCGAAGGTGCAACAGGACACCGGCGGTAAGATATTGTCGGCTGATCCGCGCAAGTTCGGCCGGCGGACCGAGTACCGCATCAAGGTGCTCACCCCGGAAGGCCACGTGCGGACCATCTCGATTTCGTCCGATGCCCCGCGTGCGGGCACGGGCAAACCACCGGCCGGCAACGGCGCAGGCAAGAAGGAGAAACACTGATGCGCATCCTTTTGGTCGAGGACGAGGCTCCCTTGCGCGAGACCCTCGCCGCGCGGCTGAAGCGTGACGGCTTCGCGGTCGACGCCGCGCAGGACGGCGAGGAGGGCATCTACCTGGGGCGCGAGGTCCCCTTCGACCTGGCGATCATCGACCTGGGTCTGCCCAAGATGTCGGGCATGGAACTGGTCAAGGCGCTGCGCGAGGCCGGCCAGCGCTATCCGATCCTGATCCTTACCGCACGCGGCTCCTGGCAGGACAAGGTCGAGGGCCTCAAGCACGGCGCCGACGACTACCTGGTCAAGCCGTTCCACGTCGAGGAACTGCTGGCGCGCATCAATGCGCTGGTCCGCCGCGCCAGCGGGTGGTCCAAGCCGGTGCTCGCCTGCGGCCCGATCAAGCTGGACACCACCGCGCAGACGGTGACCGTCGAAGGCAAGCCGGTCGACCTGACCAGCTACGAGTACAAGGTGCTCGAATACCTGATGCTGCACGCCGGCGAGCTCGTCTCCAAGGCCGATCTCACCGAACACATCTACCAGCAGGATTTCGACCGCGACTCGAACGTGCTGGAAGTGTTCATCGGCCGCCTGCGCCGCAAGCTCGATCCGGAGAGCGCGCTCAAGCCGATCGAGACCGTGCGCGGCCGCGGCTACCGCTTCGCCATTCCGCGCAGCGACGGCGACGACGACTGAGTCCCGGGTCCATGGTCCTGCGGCGGCTCCTGAGCATGATGCACGCCTCGCGCCGCCCGCAGCCCACGGGCGGTCGCTGATCCATGTTCGCGCCCCGTCCGTTTTCGCTGGCGGCGCGCGCGGCCATTGCCACCGGCCTGGTGCTGGCCGGCTTCCTCGGGCTGGTCGGGCTGACGCTCTCGCGGGCCAACCACGAGACCGCGCTCAACAACCTGCACGACCGGCTGCAGAACTACGTGATCGCCTACCTGGCCGGCAGCGAGGTGTCGCGCTACGGCAAGGTGCTGCTGCCGGACGCACCGCCGGACCCGAGCTTCTCGCAACCCGGTTCGGGCCTCTACGCGGTCGTGCTGGGCGACAAGGGTTTCCGCTGGGAATCGTCCTCCGCGATCGGCCGTGATTTCGCCTTCCTCAAGACGCTGGACCCCGGCGAGAACCGCTTTGCCGGTCCGATCGACACGCGCATGGGCCGGCTCTACTACTACGCCCTGGGCGTGGCGTGGGACGTGCCCGGCAAGAAGCCGCTGCGGCTGACCTTCATGGTCGCGCAGACCGAGAGCCAGTTCGAAGGCGAGAACGCGGTGTACCGGCGCACCCTGGTCGGCATGCTGTCGATCCTGGGCGTGATGCTGATCGTGCTGCAGTTGCTGCTCTTGCGCTGGAGCCTGACGCCGCTGCGCAAGGTCGCCACCGACATGGCGCGCGTGGAGCGCGGCAAGAGCGACCATCTGGACAGCCAGTACCCGCTGGAATTGATCCCGCTGACCGACCGCATCAACGCTTTCATCGATTCGGAGCGCGAGCAGCGCACCCGCACCCGCAACACGCTGGCCGACCTGGCGCACAGCCTGAAGACGCCGCTGGCGGTGATCCGTTCGCGGCTGGAATCGGTTGGCGACCAGCCAGGCCTGCGCGGCGACGTGCTCGACCAGGTGCGGCGCATGGACGAACTGGTCGCCTATCAGCTCGCCCGCGCCGCCACCTCCGGTCGGCAAACCTTTGCCAGCGCGGTGCCGATCGCCGGCCACGCCGAGGACCTGGTGCGCAGCCTGGAGAAGGTCTACGCGGCCAAGAACGTGCTGTGCGAGTTCGAGATGGACGAGGGGGCGGCGTTCTACGGCGAGCAGGGCGATCTGCTGGAACTGATGGGCAACCTGCTGGAAAACGCCTTCAAGTGGGCCGGCCACCGCGTGCTGCTGGTGGTCAAGGCGCAGCCGCAGGCGGCCCGCCAGCGTCCGGGACTGTGGCTGAGCGTGGAGGACGACGGCCCCGGCATCGCCGAGGACCAGATCGAGAAGGTGCTCCAACGCGGCGTGCGTGGCGACGAGCGCGTCCAGGGCCACGGCATCGGCCTTTCCATCGTGCAGGACATCGTCAAGGCATACCGCGGCGAACTGGTGGTCGACCGCTCGCCCGAACTGGGCGGCGCGCGCTTCAGCGTGAACCTCCCGGCGAGCTAGCGCTTCCTGGAGCCAGCTTCCCTCAGGGAAGGGGCTGATGAGGAACGGGCCTCGCGAGGTACCCATCCACGCGACGTCCGTCGCCTGGGATCGAGGCTACGAAGGACGCGGCCTCGGGGAACGGAACCGATCGGTTACTGGATCGAACCGGGCAACAGCGACTGCCAGCCCAGGCTGCTGCGGCGGCTGGCGCGCGGATGCGGCGTCATGGCACCGCCGCCACCGCCGGTGCTGCTGTCATCGGCACTGTCGCCGGCAGCATCGGGCAGGATGCAGTCGTGATTGGCGCTCGAGCTGTCGCTGCCCGCGCCGCCACCGTCGTGGCTGCCGCTGTCGATGGTCGCGTGCGGGGCGGTGGGGTCCTGGGTGGACACGCCCATGGCCGACGCGGTGCCCACGCTGGCGAGCGCGAGCAGGCATCCGAACAGGCAGCGTTTCAGTTCCATGGCGACCAACCCCTTGATCCACCAGCCAAGGCTCCGGATCGTCGCAGAAACGTGAGGGGCTTGCCAGTGCCCGGCGCGAGCGGCGCCGCGGGGCGTGACGGGGCGCCGGAACGGCTAGAATCTCCCGATGCGCGAGACCCCTTTCCCCGCCCGCGTCGCCGGGTCCGACCCTGGAGCATGTGGCTGATGCAGGCCCAACAACTGCTGGCCGCACTGGCCTCCGGTGAAGCCGTCTCCGGCGCGCAGCTCGCCGACCGTGCGGGCGTCACCCGCGCGGCCATCTGGAAGCAGGTCGAGACGCTGCGCGCGCGTGGCGTGCCGGTCGAGGCGCGTGGCGCCGCCGGCTACCGGCTGCCCTGGCCGGTGCAGTTGCTGGATGCCACGCGCATCCGTGCCGCGCTGCCGCGTGCGTGCGCCTCGCGCCTGGGCGCGCTGGAGGTGCACTGGGAACTGGATTCGACCTCCAGCGAACTGCAGCGTCGGCTGGCCGACGCGGCCGACTTCTCCATGGTTCTCGCCGAAACGCAGACCGCCGGGCGCGGCCGTCGCGGGCGCAGCTGGCTGTCGCCGCCCGGGCTGAACCTGTATCTCTCCTGCCTCAAGCGTTTTGACCGCGGCTTCGGCGCGCTCTCGGGCCTGTCGCTGGCGGTCGGCACCATGGTGCTGCGCGCGATCGACTCGCTCGGCATCGCGGGTGCGGGCCTCAAATGGCCCAACGACGTGCTGGCCGGCGGCGGCAAGCTGGCCGGCGTGCTGGTGGAATTGAGCGGCGAATACCAGGGGCCGTGCGCCGCGGTGATCGGCGTGGGTCTCAACCTGCGCCTGACCGAGGCGCTGCGGGAACAGGCCGGGCAACCGGCTTGCGACCTTGCCACGCTGGCAACCGAGATGCCCGATCGCAACCTGGTGGCCGCCCGGCTGATCGCCGCGCTGGTCGAGGGGCTGCGCGAGTTCGAGCGGTATGGCTTCGCACCCTTCGCGGAGGATTACGCTCGCCACGACCTGCTTGCCGGGCGTCAGCTCAAGCTCAGTGGCGCGCAAGGCCATTTCGAGGGCGTGGGCGCTGGCGTCGATGCACGCGGCGCGCTGCAGGTGCGCCTCGGCAACGGCGAGCTGCGCTCGATCGACAGCGCGGACGTCACGGTCCGTCGCGCATGAGGCTGCTGCTGGACCTCGGCAACACGCGCCTGAAATGGGCCTTGGAGGACCACGGCCGCTGGCACGCTCAAGGCGCGGCGGCCTGGAACGAGGATCTGGCGCTGCTCGCCGCCACCTGGCAGACCCTGCCGGCGCCGGTGGCGGCCTTCGGCGCATCGGTGGTCGATGCCGAACGCGAGCAAGCGGTGGCGGCACAGGTGCGCGCGCTGTTCGGACTTGAGGTCACCTGGTTGCGCACGCCGGCGATGGCCTGCGGTGTGCGAAATGCCTACCCCGAGCCCGCTCGGTTGGGTGTCGACCGCTTCCTGGCGATGGTCGCGGCCCGCGCCGCCGGCGCGGGCGACTGCGTGCTGATCGGCGTCGGCACCGCGCTCACGCTGGATGCGTTGGCCGCGGATGGCCGGCACCTGGGCGGCCTGATCGCCCCCGGCCCGCGGCTGATGCAGCAAGCCCTGCTCGGCGCCACCGCACAAGTGCGCCCGCGTGGCGACGGGGTGCTGGTGGACGCGGCCGACAACACGTCCGACGCGGTCGTCTCCGGCTGCTGGCAGGCGGCCGCCGCACTGGTCGAACGTTTCGCCGTGCGCATGGCCCCACGCTTCGGCGGCGTCCCGACGGTACGCCTCGATGGCGGCGATGCCGAGGGCCTGGTGCCGTTGCTCGGCCTGTCGGCGACCATGGTCGAGCACGGCGTGCTGCACGGCCTGGCGGTGTGGGCGCAGGCACAGTCAGGCGCCGCCGCGACGCCCTAAGATGTGCGTCCACCCGGGGGGAGTCCGATGTTCCTGCGCCTGCTGTTCGTCCTGCTGATCGCGCTCAATATCGCGGTGGGTGCCTGGCTGGTACTAGGCCAGGACGACTCGCACGGGCGTAGCGTGACCGACCCGGGCGTGCCGATGCTGCACCTGTTGTCCGAGCAGACTGCGCCACCGTTGCCGCCGGTCATTCCGTCGCCGGCCACCGTCCCGGCGCCCGCCGCCAGCACTGCCGCGGCGCTGGAAACCCGCTGCCTGGCGATCGGCCCGTTCGATACCCCGCAGGACCTGCGCAATGCCCGTACCGCACTGACCGGCCCGGGCGTGCGCATGCGCTCGCGCCAGGAGCAGACCACCGAGACGCGCGCCTGGTGGGTCTACCTGCCCGCGCCCGGTGCCCGCGCCCAGGCGCTCGCGCTGGCACGACGGCTGGAATCGGCCAACGTCGGCGACTACTTCGTCATGAGCTCCGGCGACCAGTCCAACGCCATCTCGCTGGGCCTGTTCAAAGACCCGGCCAACGCGCGCAAGCGCCGCGACGAGGTCACCACCGCCGGTTTCCCCGCGCAGATCCAGGAACGCACCGAGCAGGTGCCCGAATACTGGCTCGACCTGGTCGTGGCCGACGGTGCCCGCTTCGATTGGCACGGCCGGGTCCGCACCGCCGGGATCGGATCGCACAGCACCACCTGTTTCTAGGCTCGCCCGCCAGCGGGCGCGTCGGCGCCCTGCCTGCTAGACTTCATGCCTTCTCAAGGCCGGCATAGCTCAGTTGGTAGAGCAACTGATTTGTAATCAGTAGGTCGCGGGTTCGACTCCTGCTGCCGGCACCAGCCGCGCGCCAGCGCGCGCGGGCACCCCACCGGACGGACGAGGCCCTTATGACCCAGCAGACAGTCAGCCTGATCGGCGCACCCACGGATATCGGCGCGGGCCATCGCGGCGCCTCGATGGGGCCCGAAGCGCTGCGCGTGGCCCGGCTGGGCGAGAAGCTCGAAGCGCGCGGGATGAAAGTGATCGACCGCGGCAACCTGCAGGGCCCGCTCAACCCGTGGCTGCCGCCGGAGAACGGCTACCGTCATCTGGACGAGGTGACGGCCTGGAACATGGCCGTCCATACGGCCGTACGCCAGGAGCTGCAGGCCGGTCGCGTGCCGGTGATGCTCGGTGGCGATCACTGCCTGGCGATCGGTTCGATCTCGGCCGTGGCCGACCATTGCCGTGACACCGGCAAAAAATTGCGCGTGCTCTGGCTGGATGCGCACGCCGACTTCAATACCGCCGATGCGACGCCTTCGGGCAATATTCATGGCATGCCGGTGGCCTGCCTGTGCGGCAATGGCCCGGATGCGCTCACCGGCATCGGCAGCCACTCGCCCTCGACCTCGCCGAGCGTATTCCGCCAGGTCGGCATCCGCTCGGTGGACGACGACGAGAAGAAGCTGGTGCTCGAGGCCGGCATGCAGATCTTCGACATGCGCCATATCGACGAGGTCGGCATGAAGCGCACGATGGAAGAGGCGCTGGCCGACATCGACGAGAACACCCACCTGCACGTCAGTTTCGACGTCGACTTCCTCGATCCGTCGATCGCCCCCGGCGTGGGCACCACCGTGCGCGGCGGTCCGACCTACCGCGAGGCGCAGCTGTGCATGGAGATGATCGCCGACACCGGCCGACTGGGCTCGCTGGACATCGTCGAGTTGAACCCCGCGTACGACAAGCGCAACCAGACCGGCAAGCTGGCGGTCGACCTGGTCGAGTCGCTGTTCGGCAAGTCCACGCTGATCCGCTGACCGCCCGCACCGGTCTGCGACAGCAGCGCGCATACCGGCCCGGCTTGCGAACGCCTATCATCGACCGGCTGGCAGCGCGTGCTGCCGGTCGTGTCCTCGTATCCAGAAACGAAAGAAGCCATGAACCGAACGCGCGTCCTCACCGGCATCACCACCACCGGTACCCCGCACTTGGGCAACTATGCCGGCGCCATCCGACCGGCGATCGCGGCCAGCCGGCGCGAGGACGTCGATGCGTTCTTCTTCATGGCTGACTACCACGCGCTGATCAAGAGCGACGATCCGGCACGCGTGGCGCGGTCGCGGCTGGAGATCGCGGCGAGTTGGCTGGCCTGCGGGCTGGATCCGGAGCGGGTGACGTTCTATCGCCAGTCGGACATCCCCGAAATCCCGGAGCTCACCTGGCTGCTCACCTGCGTCACCGCCAAGGGCCTGCTCAACCGCGCGCATGCCTACAAGGCGGCGGTCGACCGCAACGTGGAGACCGGCGAGGACCCGGATGCCGGCGTCACCGCAGGCCTGTACATGTACCCGGTACTGATGGCCGCCGATATCCTCGCCTTCGACGCGCACAAGGTGCCGGTGGGGCGCGACCAGATCCAGCACCTGGAGATGGCGCGCGACATCGCGCAGCGCTTCAACCACATCTACGGCCAGGACTTCTTCGTGCTGCCGGAAGTGCAGATCGAGGAACAGGTGGCGACGCTGCCGGGCCTGGACGGGCGCAAGATGTCCAAGAGCTACGACAACACCATCCCGCTGTTCGCCGGCGGCACCAAGGCGCTGCGCGAGGCGGTCATGCGCATCGTCACCGACTCGCGCCTGCCGGGCGAGCCGAAGGATCCGGAAAGCTCCTCGGTGTACACGCTCTATCGCGCGTTCGCCAACGAGGCCGAGGCCGCCGCGTTCCGCAAAGCACTGGAATCGGGCCTGTCCTGGGGCGAGGCCAAGCAGGCGTTGTTCGAACTGCTGGAGGGCCAGATCGCTCCGATGCGCGAGCGCTACGACGCGCTGATCGCGCAGCCTGCGCACATCGAGGCGATCCTGCAGGAAGGCGCACGCAAGGCACGCGCGATCGCCACGCCGAAGATGGCACGCCTGCGCGATGCGGTGGGCCTGGGCAGCCACGTGGTGGCGACCAGTACCGCTGCCGCGGCCAAGCCGCGCGGCGACAAGCCGCCGCGTCTGGCCAGCTTCCGCGACGAAGATGGCCGTTTCCGCTTCCGCCTGTTCGCCGGTGATGGCGAGGAGCTGCTGCTCTCGCGCGCCTTCGACGATCCCAAGGCGGCCGGCGCAGCGCAGAAGCAGCTCAAGCAGGACGGTCGCGCCGCCACGCTGCGGAATACCTCCGCGGGTGTCGTGCTCGAACTCGATGGCAACGAAGTCGGCAACACACCCGCGTTCGCCGACGACGCGGCGCGCGACCAGGCGCTGGGCCGGCTGCGCGAGGCGCTCGACCTGCTCGCCGGCGAAACGTGAGGAGAGCGCCATGCTTCGCTATCTCGCGCTGCTGCTGCTCGCGCCCTGGCTGCTGGTGCTGGCCTGGGCGTACTTCACTTATCCCAAGAGCCTGCCGCGGACGGCCGCGCGCCGCGCGTTCGACTGGCTCGCGCTGGTGCTTGCGGCGATCGCGGCAGCGGTGAGCGCCGGTTGGGGCTTCGAAGCCGCGCCGCCGCCGCAGGTCGACGCCTTCGGCCGCGCCAGTGGCGCGATCTGGCAGCAGGTGCTGCCGGCCTTGCTTGGCTACGGCGCCTGCGTGGCTGTGCTGGGACTGGCGATGCTTCTCCGCTATCTGCTGTGGCGCCAGGCGCGCCGGTGAGCTCCCGATGACTTCCGACAAGCTGCACATCCAACTGGCCCGCCTGTTCGAGCGGCACGACGTGGAACTCGAGCCTGACGAAGACTGGTTGCTGACCGACGGCGACTATCCGGCGCTGCGCGCGCATTGGCAGGACGCCTCCGCCATGGGCGAGCCCGGACGACTGGACGTCGATCTGGTGCTGGAAGAAGAGCGCCAGCTCGAGCTCAGCTACGCCGGCAACGGGCAGGGCGAGGCGGGCTGGCGCGATGCGCTGGATCGCTTCGCGCGCAGCGACCTGCCGGTATTGCTGGCCGCCTGCTGGTACGTCACCGACGAGCGCAAGCTGGATCTGGCGCAGTGGGAGATCGGCCTGCGCCAGTGGGACGCCTTCATCGGGCGCTTCGCCGTGGAAGATGCGGACGTCGACGTGCCGTCCGGCGCCATCGCCAGCGTGGCGGACGCGTTGAAGAGCGAATCGCTCGCGCCGCACCTGCACTGGATCCGGCTGTTCCTGCGCCGCACCGCCGATGGCACGCTGGCCACCGAGGTGCTGCTGGACAATGCGCCGTGGCCGGCCGGCGATCGTGCACTGGCGTCGCTGACGTGGCCGGAGGCCGCGCAGGCGTACGACGTGCGCAACCTGATCGCGCTGGACGTCCGGGATTACTGAGCCTCCGGCGCCGGACCCAACCGCTCGCGGACTTTCTGTAGGAGCGCACCTGTGCGCGACCGCCATGCATCACGGTCGCACACGGGTATCGGTCGATGCCGGGGTTGCGCTCCCTGCCTACTCCCAGCTGTTGAGATGCGGCCCGAATCGCTCGCGCTGCTTCTGCACCACGCAGAAGCGGTGGCCGGTGGGCGCCTGCATTACCCACCAGCGCTCGCGGACGAAGGCGATGGCACGTGCGCCCAGCGCTTCCAGGCGAGCCACTTCGGCGTCGAGATCGTCGGTTTCGATATCCAGGTGCACGCGGCTTTCGTGCGCGACCTTCTGCAGCAGGATGATCGGCTCGTCGTCGGCGGTGGCGAGTGCGGCGTAGCGGCCGTCGCCGTCCTGGTCGGCATCCTCGACGAGCTTGCCCAGCGTGGCGCTCCAGAAGCGGATGGCCGGCTGCAGGTCGTCGAGCTGGCAGTCGAGCACGATGGTGCTGAGGCGGCTGTGGTGCATGGGGACCTCCGTGCATACGGAAGGCCGAGAGTGCGCCCGGAGGCGTGAAAAGAAAACGGAGCGCAAAGCGCTCCGTTCCCGGGTGGGTGTGGAAGCAAGGGCCTCCCCCTCTCCCCAGCTCTCTCTCCCCCGGCGGGGCCGGGGGAGAGAGAGCGGTTTGCGGCCAGCTTGCCGTTTCCCGCTCCCGTTCCTCGCTTTATTGCGGCAGCGCCAGATCGTCCAGCAACGCCTTCAGGAAGCGCGCCGCCTCGCCGCCGGTCGCAGCGCGGTGATCGAAGGTCAGGCTGATCGGCATGCGGCGATGCACTTCGATGCCGCCCATCACGGCGACTACGTCGTGGCTGAGCTTGCCGGCGCCGATGATCGCCACGCACGGCGGTACCACCACCGGCGTCGCGTAGCGGCCGGCGAACATGCCGAAGTTGGACAGGCTGATGGTGTAGCCGGAGAGTTCCGACGGCGGGATCGTGCGGTCTTCGACCTGGCTGCGCAGGCGCTTGATCGCGGCGCGCACGCCGGCGCCGTCGAGCACGTCGGCGTTGCGCAGGGCCGGCACGAACAGGCCGTCGTCGGTATCGACCGCGATGCCGATGTCGACGTGCGGGTGCATCGTGCGGGTGAGGTTCTTGCCGTCGAACCAGGCGTTGAGCGCCGGCACCGCCTTGCAGGCGGCGACGATGGCGCGGATCAGCCGGGCGGTGATGTCCTGCTTGCCCAGCCAGGCGTGCAGGTCGGCGTCGTCGACCAGCGTGGTCGGCACGACCTGGGCGTGGGCGTCGGCCATCACCCGGGCCATGTTGCGACGCACGCCCTTCAGCTGCTCCGGCTGGCCGCTGGCCTGCTGCGATGGCGGCGCGGTGCGCACCGGCTTGCCGGCCAGCGAGACGGGGCCGCGCTGCGGGGCCGGGCCTGGCTCGGGCAGTTCCGGCGCCAGGTGGCGACCGGCCGAGGCCGGCACCGCGCGCGCCGGCGTGCCGCCGAGCGGGGCGCTGCCGTTGGCGGCGGCGTCCTTGACGTCCTTCATGGTGACCACGCCCTCGGCGCCGGTCGGGCGCACCTTGGTGAGGTCGACTTTCAGCTTCTTCGCCAGCGCGCGCACCGCCGGTACCGCCTTGACGCCGCCGATGCTGGCAGCCTGCTCGACGTGCACGGTGTTGCCGCTGACCATCGCGCCGACCACGGTGCCCTCGTCCTCGCGGTCCTTGCCGTTCGTCTCGACTTCGCCACCTTCGTCGGAGGCAACCACCTTGTGGCCGTCATCCGGCGCCGGGCTGCCGACGCTCTTCTTCGGACCATGGTGGTGGCCGGTGGCCTCGGCCTCGGCACGCTGCTTGGCGTTCGGATCGGGCTCGAAGTCGGCCAGCGCGGCGCCGGTCTCGATCACGTCGCCAGCGGCGCCGTACAGCTTGGTCACCTTGCCGGTGTAGGGCGAGGGCACCTCGACGACCGCCTTGGCGGTTTCCATCGAGGCCAGCGGCGCGTCGAGTTTGATCGTGTCGCCGACTTTCACGTGCCATTCGACGATAGTCGCGTCAGGCAGGCCTTCGCCGAGGTCGGGCAGGTAGAACGTCTTGATGTCAGCCATGAGTAAGCTTCCAGGTTTTGGGTTTTCTCCCTCTCCCCTGCGGGGAGAGGGCTGGGGTGAGGGGGCGGGGCTCGCCTGGAAATCCATCGAAGCCTTCACGTCATGATGGGATTTACCGCAAGCCTCGGCCCCTCATCCGCCCTCCGGGCACCTTCTCCCCGGAGGGGAGAAGGATCAAGAAGCGGCCAGCGTGCGCTTGGCCGCCTCGACCACGCGCTCGGTGCTGGGCAGGTATTTCATTTCCAGTCGGAACAGCGGGATGTGCGTGTCGAAGCCGGTCACGCGTTCGACCGGCGCGAGCAGGTCGAACATGCATTCCTCGGCCAGGCGCGCGGCGATCTCCGCGCCAAAGCCCGCGGTCTTCGGGGCCTCGTGCACGATCACGCAGCGGCCGGTCTTGGCGACCGATTCGGCAATGGTGTCGAAGTCCAGCGGGGTCAGCGTGGCGACGTCGATCACCTCGGCGCTGATGCCCTCGGCGGCCAGCGCGTCGGCCGCTTCCAGCGTCTCCTTCACCTGCGCGCCCCAGGTCACCAGGGTCACGTCGGTGCCGTCGCGCAGCACGAAGCACACGTCCAGCGGCAGCGCCTCGCCGTCGTCCGGCACTTCTTCCTTGTACTGGCGGTAGATGCGCTTGGGCTCGAAGAACATCACCGGATCCGGATCGCGGATCGCCGCCAGCAGCAGGCCGTAGGCCCGCGCCGGCGAGGAGGGCATCACCACGCGCAGGCCGGGGATGTTGGTGAACAGGTGCTCGTTCGCCTCGGAATGATGCTCCGGCGCACGGATGCCGCCGCCCCACGGGGCGCGCCACACGGCCGGCACGGTGAGGCGGCCGCGGGTGCGGTTGCGCAGGCGCGCGGCGTGGCAGGCGATCTGCTCCATCATCGGGTAGATGAAGCCCTCGAACTGGGCCTCGGCCACGGGCTTCATGCCCTGCACGGCCAGGCCGACGGTGACGCCGGCGATGGTGGTTTCGTCCAGCGGCGTGTCGAGCACGCGCAGCTCGCCGAACTTCTCCTGCAGGCCCTGGGTCGCGCGGAACACGCCGCCGTTGACGCCTACGTCCTCACCCAGCACCACGACCGATTCGTCGTGCGCCATCTCGTAGGCGAGCGCCTGGGTGACTGCTTCGATAAGGGTGATCTGTGCCATGGGTCAGTGAGCCTTGTTCTCGAGCGAGAGCGCGAGGTCGCGCTGCTTTTCCAGGTCGGCGGGAACTTCCGCGAAGGTGTAGTCGAACATCGCGGTGACCGGCTGGGTCTTGGTCTCGAGGTAGGCGTTGACCTCGTTGTCCATCCAGTCGTCGCACTCGGCCTTCCAGGCTTCTTCCTTCTTGTCGTCCCACACCTTCTTGGCCACCAGCCAGTTCTTCAGGCGCTTGACCGGATCTTTCGCCCAGGCGTCCTTGACCTCCTGCTCGCCGCGGTAGCGGCGAGCGTCGTCGGCGGTGGTGTGGTCGCCCAGACGGTAGGTGACGGCCTCGATGACGGTGCCGCCCTCGCCGTTGCGGGCGCGCTCGAGCGCGTCCTCCATCGCCTTGCGCACGGCGATGATGTCGTTGCCGTCCACCTGGATGCAGTACAGGCCCGCGGCGATGCCCTTCTGCGCCAGCGTCGGCGCGCCGGACTGGATCTTGCGCGGCACCGAGATGGCCCACTGGTTGTTCACGATCACCGCGACCATCGGCAGGTTCTGCGCGCCGGCGATGTTGATGGCGCCGTAGAAGTCGCCCTTGGACGAGCCGCCGTCGCCGATGGTGCACACCGCCACGCGCTTCTCGCCGCGGATCTTGAACGCCAGCGCGGAACCGGCCGCATGCAGGCACTGCGTGGCGATCGGCACCGACCAGGCGAAGTCATGGCGGGCCGGCTCGTTCTGGTAATCGTTGCCGCGCTCGTCGCCGCCCCAGTACATGTAGACCTCGCGCGGCTGCACGCCGCGGTAGAGCTGCGCGCCGTACTCGCGGTAGCTCGGCGCCAGCACGTCTTCCGGCTTCATGGCACTGCCGATGCCCACGTGCGCGGCCTCGTGGCCCAGGCAGGAGGCGTAGGTGCCGAGCTTGCCGGTGCGCTGCAGTGCGATCGACTTGGCGTCGAACACGCGGGTGGACAGCATCAGCTTGTACAGCTCGACCATCTGGTTGAGGTCCTGCGCAAAGGCAGGCAGGTCGTCACGCACCTGCTTGCCCTCGGCGTCGAGGTATTGCAGGTACTCGATTTCAAACTTGGCGGCGATGGACACGACTCGCTCCCGTGAAGGTGGAGTGGAGATGGGATACGTTGGGGAGGCGGCGGCCCATCCAGCGGGGCCAGGCACGCGCAAACGGCCCGAAAAGACCGCCTTTGATAGCAGGCGCGCGTGTTGCGCTGCAAGGTACGGTGCAACATGCGCGGGCGTGTGGAGGGTGCCGGCAGGAGGCCGCGCAACGGCCAAATCGCCCACCGCTGCAGCGTTCCCGTAGGAGCGCCCTTGGGCGCGACCGCGGGGTCGCAGGTCACGCAACAGCAATCCGGCGTCGCATCGGCGATGGCTGCCGCCCGCGCTCCCCTTGTCCTGGATCAGGCGCGCCTGCGAAGCACCCCCGTTACCATGGCGGCCTGGATCGAAAGGGACGGAAAGCACTCCATGGGCGACAACCAACGCGACCTCGAAGCCGGGATCGAGACGGACCTCAACGGCAAGATGACCTACGGGGGCTACCTGCAGCTGGGCACGCTGCTGTCCGCGCAGCGGCCGCTCACCAGCCACCACGATGAGATGCTGTTTATCGTGCAGCACCATGTCTCGGAGTTGTGGATGAAGCTGGTCATCCATGAGCTGAAGGCGGCGATCGAGGATTTGCGCAAGGACGACGTGGACGCCTGCCTGAAGGTGCTGGCCCGCGTGAAGCAGGTGCAGCGCCAGCTGTTCGAGCAGTGGGCGGTGCTGGAGACACTGACCCCCGCCGAGTACCTGGAATTCCGCGACATGCTGGGGCCCTCCTCGGGCTTCCAGTCGCTGCAGTACCGGCTGATCGAGTTCGCGCTGGGCAACAAGCACGTCGACATGCTGGCGGTGTTCGCCCATGACCCGGCGGCGCAGGCGCAGTTGCGCGAGGTGCTTGAGGCACCCAGCCTTTACGACGAGTTCCTGCGCTACCTCGCCCGCCGCGGCCACGCGGTGCCGGTGGAACTGATCGAGCGTGACTGGACGCAACCCTACCGCCGCAACCCCGGCCTGCTGCCGGTACTCAAGCGCATCTACGAGCAGCGTGGCGATTTCTGGCCGGAATACCATCTGTGCGAACAGCTGGTGGACGTCGAGGAGAGCTTCCAGCTGTGGCGTTTCCGCCATATGAAAACGGTCGAGCGGATCATCGGGCATCGGCGCGGCACGGGCGGTTCGTCCGGCGTCTCGTTCCTGAAGAAGGCGCTGGAGCTGGAGTTCTTCCCGGAGTTGCTGGACGTGCGCACGGTGCTCGGTACGTGATGCGTCTGTAGGAGCGCCCTTGGGCGCGACCGTGGTGCAGGGCGGTCGCGCCCAAGGGCGCTCCTACAGGAAACCGCCATTGACGCGGCGCCCTTGCGCCGGTTACACGTCACCGATTGGCGTGCCAAAGAGCGCGTCCCTCCATGCCAAGGGGAATCCATGACCCAGACCGCCGAAACCGCGCCGGCCGCCGCGCCCGACTATCCGCAGCTGCTCGGCCATCCGCGCCCGCTGTGGATGCTCTTCATGACCGAGTTCTGGGAGCGCTTTGCCTATTACAGCGTGAGCTGGGCGCTGGTGCTCTACATCGTGGCGCAGTTCTTCCACGGCGATCCGGCGGGGCAGGGCTGGGCGGCCGGCATCTACGGCGCGTACACCGCGCTGATCTACGCCGCCTCGATCTTCGGCGGCTATGTGGCCGACCGGGTGATCGGCTACCAGCGCTCGATCCTGCTTGGCGCAGCGGTGATGGCCGCCGGCCTGTTCACGCTGCTGGTGCCAAGCCAACCGCTGATGATGCTGGGCCTCGCGCTGGTGATCGCCGGCGACGGCCTGTTCAAGCCCAACATCTCGACCATGGTCGGCCAGCTCTATGGCCGCGACGACCCGCGCCGCGACCGCGGCTTCACCCTTTTCTACATGGGCATCAACGCCGGCGCCTTCGTCGCGCCGCTGCTGACCGGCTGGATGGCCGCCTACTTCACCGACACGCCGATGCAGCAGAACTACCGCATCGTGTTCGGTGCCGCCGGCGTGGGCATGCTGCTGAGCTTCCTGTGGTTCTGGTTCGGCCGCCGTGGCCTGAAGGGCGTGGGCCGGCCGCTGGCGGGCATGGAAAACCGCCTGCGCGTGCTGTGGGTGCTGATCGGCACCGCCGTGGCCGTGCCGTTGATCTATGCACTGCTCGCCTACGTCGGCGCCGAGGGCCTGCAGTGGCTGCTGGGCGTGCTGTTCATCGGCGTGGCGGCGGCGTTGATCGTCGAGGCGATGCGCCATGACCGGGTACAGCTCCACCGTGTGATCGCCATGCTGATCGTGTTCGTCTTCAGCGTGGTGTTCTGGACGTTCTACTTCCAGTTCGGTACATCGCTCAATTTCCTGGCCGAGAACTGGGTGGACCGCGAGATGTTCGGCGGCTGGGTGTTCCCGGTCGGCTGGTTTCAGTCGGTGACGCCGCTGGCGATTCTCACGTTCGCACCGCTGCTGACGCTGGTGTGGGCGCTGCTTTCGCGCCGCAATGCGGAGCCCTCGATCCCGCGCAAGTTCAGCTTTGGCCTGATCTTCAACGGCCTGGGCTTCATCGTGCTGGTGTATGCGCTCAAGGAACTGCTCGGGCCGACCGGCCTGATCCCGTTCTGGCCGCTGGTGTTGTGCTACGTGATGCAGACGCTGGGCGAGCTGTGCCTCTCGCCGATCGGTCTGTCGATGGTGACCAAGCTCGCGCCGCCGCGCTTCGTCGGCCTGGCGATGGGCGGCTGGTTCCTGTCGCTGGCGGCCGGTGGTGATTTCTCCGGCCTGGTGGCGCGCTCGATCAGCGGCGAGAGCGGCATGACCGTCGCCTCGGCGCTGTCGGGTTTTAACTTCTGCTTCTGGGTGCTGGTGGGCTCGGGCGTGTTGCTGCTGCTGATCTCGCCGCTGATCAACAAGCTGATGCACGGGATCAAGTAATCCAGCCAGTGAGCCTTCCCCCGCTTGCGGGGGAGGGTGCCGACAGGCGGATGGGGGAAGCCTTGCCGGGTGCTTCGCCCTCGCCGGACATCAGGAAGCCGCCCCGGCGGAACGCGGCGGCGCGCTCCGCCAACCCCCATCCGCCCTTCGGGCACCCTCCCCGCCGAGCGGGGGAAGGATCAGTGGTGCTCCGGCGGCATCAGCTTGTCGAGAATGCGCTCGAGCCAGGCCTGTTCCTCGGCATCAAGCTTCGCCAGCAATTCGCGCTCGCGTTGGCGCGCCATCGGCGCGACCTGGTCGTGGATTGCCCATCCGGCCTCGCTCAAATTGAGCACCGAGCGGCGCTTGTCGCCGTCGTGGATCGCGCGATCCACGCGCCCGGCCTCGACCAGCCGCGCCAGCGCACGGCTTACCGCCACCTTGTCCATCGCCGTCCGCTCGGCTACCTCGCGCGCCGACAGCCCGTCGAAGCGCGCCAGCACGGCCATCACCCGCCACTCGGTCACGCCCAGGTCGAAGCGGCGCTGGTAGTCGTCGGCGATCGCCTGGCTGACCGTGTTGGAGACGATCGACAGTTGGTAGGGCAGGAAACGCTCCAGTTCGAGCGGTGCGTGCTCGGCCGGTGGGCGGACGGGTTGGCGCTTGGCTGGCACGGCAGCGCGGCTCCTTGCAAATGGTTTCATATGTAACTATAACGGAGATCTAGCCGGATTCTTCGTGGCCCCCGCGCATGCTCGTGGACGTGGCCGCACCGCCCACTCTACGTCTTCCAGTCTTTGAGGAGAGCGCCATGAACGCCCAACCGAACCTCGGCATGCAAGTCACCACCTTCGAGAACCCGATGGGCATCGACGGCTTCGAGTTCGTCGAGTTCGCCGCGCCTGCGGGTCGCGGTGGCGAGCTGCATGAACTCTTCCGCAAGATGGGTTTCACCGCGGTGCTCAAGCACAAGGCTCGCGCGATCACCGTCTACCGCCAGAACGGCGTGAACTTCCTGGTCAACGAGGACCCGGACTCCTTTGCCGCCGACTTCGCCGCCAAGCACGGTCCATCGGCCTGCGGCTTCGCCATCCGCTTCAAGATGCCGGCCGACGAGGTATGCCAGAAGGTGCTGGGCAACGGTGGCGAGGCGGTCGAGCACAAGGCCCAGAGCAAGGCGGTCAACGCCCCGGTGGTCAAGGGCATCGGCGACTGCATGCTGTACCTGGTCGACCGCTACGGAGCCAAGGGCGACGTCTACGACGGCGACTATGAGCCGGTGCCGGGCGCCGAGCAGAACCCCAAGGGTTTCGGCCTGACCTTCATCGACCACCTCACGCACAACCTCTACTTCGGCAACATGCAGAAGTGGTCGGACTACTACGAGCGGCTGTTCAATTTCCGCGAGATCCGTTACTTCGACATCAAGGGCGCCAAGACCGGCCTGGTGTCCAAGGCGATGACCGCGCCGGACGGCATCGTGCGCATCCCGCTGAACGAGTCGAACGACCCGAAGAGCCAGATCAACGAATACCTGGACGCGTACCACGGCGAGGGGATCCAGCACATCGCCTGCTTCACCGACGATATCTATGCGACGGTCGAAGCGATGCGCGAGCAGGGCGTCGAGTTCCTCGATACGCCCGACACCTACTTCGACGTGGTCGACCTGCGCATTCCCGACAACGGTGAAGACGTGCCGCGCCTGCGCAAGAACAAGATCCTGATCGATGCCGATCCGGAGACCAAGCAACGCAAGCTGCTGCAGATCTTCACGCAGAACAACATCGGGCCGATCTTCTTCGAGATCATCCAGCGCAAGGGCAACGAAGGCTTCGGCGAGGGCAACTTCCAGGCGCTGTTCGAATCGATCGAGCGCGACCAGATGAAGCGCGGCGTGCTGTAAGGCACGCCGCGGGAACCGCCGGTCAGTGACCGAGGTTGTTGTGCACCATGGCGGCGACCACCGCACCGAAGAAAACGAGGTAGATGACCAACAGGGCGAGGCCGACCAGGTAGAGCACGCCCTGGATCACGAAGTAGGTTTTCAGGCGCGACAGGGCTTCGATCAGTGCATTGGCGTCGTCCTGGATCTGCGAGCGCTGCGCCGCCCCGGCCGACTGGAGCAGCAGCACGCCGGTCCAGATCGGCAGCCACGCAATGAGGATGCCGATGATGGTGAGGGCAGTGATCGCACCCTGGATGATGAACATGATGCCGATGAACTTCATCCATCCGGCGGCCGATGCCAGCGGCAGGCTGATTTCGCGGGTTGCGCGCGCAGGCATGCCCGCGCCGGGTGCGGCAGGTACGTAAGACATGTGGTTCCCCTGGTTATTGATTGCGTAAGTGGACCGGGCTTCCCCCTGGAGGCCTGGTCGGCAGAGAGTAGAGGCAAAAGGCGGGGCCGCACAGGACCCCGCCGACTACCGGAGCTGAGGTCATGAAGACGGGCAACGCATCGGCGTACCAATCGGGTTTCGGCAACGAATTTGCCACCGAAGCCATCCCCGGCACCCTGCCCCAGGGGCAGAACTCGCCCCAGCGCGTGGCCCATGGCCTCTACGCCGAACAGCTCTCCGGCACCGCGTTTACCGCGCCGCGCCACCTCAATCGCCGCAGCTGGCTTTACCGCATCCGGCCGGCGGCCGTGCACGAGCCGTTCGAGCCGCTGGAGCACGAGCGTCTCCACAACCGCTTTGACGAAGCCCCGGCCACGCCCAACCAATTGCGTTGGGATCCGCTGCCCAGCCCCGCGCAGCCCATCGACTTCGTCGACGGCCTGGTCACCATCGCCGGCAACGGCGGCCCGGCCGAGCAGGCCGGTATCGGCATCCACCTTTATGCCGCCAACCGTTCGATGGAAGGCCGCTTCTTCTACGACGCCGATGGCGAACTGCTGATCGTGCCCCAGCAGGGCCGCCTGCGTCTGGCCACGGAGCTGGGCGTGATCGAGCTGGAGCCGCAGGAGATCGCCGTGATCCCGCGCGGCGTACGCTTTCGCGTGGAGCTGCCCGACGGCGAGGCCCGCGGCTACGTCTGCGAGAACTTCGGTGCCCTGCTGCGCCTGCCCGACCTTGGGCCCATCGGTTCCAACTGCCTGGCCAACGCCCGCGATTTCCTCACTCCCTGCGCGGCCTACGAGGATGCCGAAGGCGACTTCCGCCTCATCGCCAAGTTCCAGGGCAGCCTGTGGCAGGCGAAGATCGGCCACTCGCCGCTGGACGTGGTCGGCTGGCACGGCAACTACGCGCCGTACAAGTACGACTTGCGCCGCTTCAACACGATCGGCTCGATCAGCTACGACCATCCCGATCCGTCGATCTTCACCGTGCTGACCTCCGGCAGCGATACGCCCGGCACGGCCAACATGGATTTCGCGATCTTTCCGCCGCGCTGGCTCGTCGCGCAGCACACCTTCCGGCCGCCTTGGTTCCACCGCAACGTGGCCAGCGAATTCATGGGCCTGATCACCGGCGTGTACGACGCCAAGGCCGAGGGCTTCGTGCCCGGCGGCGCCAGCCTGCACAACTGCATGAGCGGCCACGGGCCGGATGCGGCCACGTTCGAGAAGGCTTCCAGTGCCGACCTGTCCAAGGCCGACGTGATCACCGGCACCATGGCTTTCATGTTCGAGACGCGCAAGGTGATCCGCCCGACGCGGCAGGCGCTGGAGTCGCCGCAGTTGCAGAAGAACTATTACGAGTGCTGGCAGGGCATCGCGCGGCATTTCATGCCGGGACGCGCTTGATGCGCCGGTTCGCAGGCCCGCTCTGCGCCCTGCTGCTCGCCGCCTGCGGTAGCTACGAGCAGGCCGGTCCACCGGCGCACGCGACCGCCGCCAGCGCCCCGGTCGCTAAGGTGACCGACCAGCCGACCGCCACCCCTTCCGCAGGCATGGCGCGCTACGACGGTTACGGTGACCTCAGCTTCGGCATGGACGAACAAGCCTTCGCCGCCGCCTGGCAGGGTGAGCTCAGGCGCCTCGGCCCAGCGGGCGAGGCATGCTTCTACCAGACGCCGAAGTGGGTGAAGACACCCTCCGATTTCGCTTTCATGTTCGAACGCGGCCGTTTTGTGCGCTACGACGTGGGGACAGCGAAGGAGACTGCGCCGGGCGGCGGCAAGGTCGGCATGGGGGCAGAGCAGATCCGCGCGTTGTACGGTGCACGGGTCAGCGAGCTGCCGCACAAGTACGTCCCCGGCGCCAAAGTATTACGCGTGACAGCGCCGCAGGGCGAGGGCGCGCTGGTCTTCGAGACCGACACCCAGGGCAGGGTGACGCACTGGCGCGCCGGCGTGCCGCCGCAGGTCGATTACGTGGAAGGCTGTGGTTAATCTGAATCCGGAGTTCTCATGAAACTGGCAAGTCTCAAGGAAGGCGGCCGCGACGGCACGTTGATCGTGGTCAGCCGTGATCTCACGCAGGCGGTGACCGCCATCCACATCGCGCCGACGCTGCAGGCGGCGCTGGACGACTGGTCGAACGCGGCGCCTCGGCTGAACGCGCTGTCGGAGTCGTTGAACGCCGGCCAGGTCGTCGGTGCGTTCGCGTTGGACATGGCCGACCTGGCCGCGCCGCTGCCGCGCGCCTACGAGTTCGTCGATGGCTCGGCCTACCTGCCGCACGTCGAGCGCGTGCGCCGCGCGCGCGGCGCCGAGGTGCCGGCAAGCTTCTACACCGACCCGCTGATGTACCAGGCCACCAGCGCCGGCTTCCTCGGCCCGCGCGACCCGGTCGTGGTGCCGAGCGAGGACTTCGGCATCGACCTGGAAGCGGAGGTGATCGTGGTCACCGACGACGTGCCGATGAGCGCCACGCCCGCCCAGGCCTCCGAACACATCCAGCTGGTCGGCCTGATCAACGACGTGTCGCTGCGCGGGCTGATTCCCGGCGAGCTGGCCAAGGGCTTCGGCTTCCTGCAGAGCAAGCCGCGCTCGGCGCTCTCGCCGGTGCTGGTCACGCCCGACGAACTGGGCGACGCGTGGAAGGACGACAAGCTGCACCTGCCCATGCGCACGTGGCTCAACGGCCAGTGGTTCGGCGAGGCCGAGTGCGGGGTGGACATGCAGTTCAGCTTCGCACAGCTGGTCGCGCACGTGGCCAGGACCCGCCCGCTGACCGCCGGCACCATCGTCGGCTCGGGCACCATCGCCAACGAGGACACCGGCAAGGGCGCCTCCTGCCTGGCCGAGCAGCGCACGGTGGAAACCTTGCGCGACGGCAAGCCGAGCACGCCCTTCATGAAGTTCGGCGATTCCCTGCGCATCGAGATCACCGACGCACAGGGCGCCTCGATCTTCGGTGCCATCGAACAAACCATCACGCCGCTGAAGGCATGATCGGTGCCGCCCTGGCGCACAGGCGCCTGGGCGGTCCTGGCCTGCGGGCCGCCCGTTCACAGAAGGAGCCTGACGATGCCGCACCCATTGCCTGCCCTTGCCGCTGCCATGGCCGCGCCGCTGCTCGGCTTGGCGGTACACGCCGCCTCGGCGCACGCCACCGGCCATGCGCCGGCCGCCCGCGCGGCAAACCTGCCGAACAACCTTTGCGCCTCCTGCCATGGCGGTGGGAGGGTGGCATCGCTTGGTCGGAATGCGCTCAGTGCGCGTGACCTAGTGGCTGCACGCACCTACCTGCAGGGTGCGCCGCAGGGGTAGGCGCTCCGCAAGGCTTCCCCCATCCGCCCTTCGGGCACCTTTCCCCGCAAGCGGGGAAAGGATCGTTGCCCGCCGGCTGCTGCAGAACGAGCCTTTCCTTCCACTGGATGGACGCGTCGCCGCCATGCTCCAGAACGAGCCTTCCCCTGTCCCACGGGGAAGGTGCCGACAGGCGGATGGGGGAGGCCTTGCCGATCAGCCGCCCGCGACCTTCTGTCCCACCCGCCGCGCGCGTGCCTTGACCCGGATCAAGAGCCTGCTGCGCCGCGCCGGCACACTGGCCCCATGAACCACGCCATTGCCGCTCCTGCCTTCGATCCGGCGCTGATCGCCCGCTACGACACCGCCGGCCCCCGCTACACCAGCTACCCGACCGCGCCGCAGTTCCACACGCGCTTCGGCGAGGCGGCGTTGCGCGAGGCGATCCGCCAGTCCAACGAGGAACCGATCCCGCGCCCGCTGTCGCTGTACGTGCACGTGCCCTTCTGCATGAGCCCGTGCTTCTACTGCGGCTGCAACCGCGTGATCACCCGCGAGATCGCCAAGGCCGACCGCTACCTCGAACGGCTGTACCGCGAGATCGAGCTGACCGCGCCGCTGTTCGACCGCGACCGCCCGGTGCGCCAGCTGCACTTCGGCGGCGGCACGCCCAACTTCCTCGACCTGCCTCGCATGCGCGAGCTGATGGAATCGATGGCGCGCCACTTTAGTTTCAGCAGCGAGCGCTCGCGCGAGTTCGGCATCGAGATCGACCCACGTTTCGCCGACGGCGACTACATGCGGGGCCTGGGTGAGATGGGCTTCAACCGCCTGTCCGTGGGGATCCAGGACTTCGACCCGGCCGTGCAGCAGGCGGTCAACCGCATCCAGAGCGTGGAAGAGACGCGCGAGGTCATCGAGGTCGGCCGTGCGTCGGGCTTCGTCTCGGCTAGCGTCGACCTGATCTACGGCCTGCCGAAACAGAACCTGGAAGGCTTCGACCGCACGCTCACCGAAGTGATCGCGCTCGAGCCCGACCGCGTGGCGGTCTACGGCTACGCCCACCTGCCGGACCTGTTCAAGGCGCAGAAGCACATCCACGCCCAGGACCTGCCCGATCCGGCCACCCGCCTGGCGCTGTTCGGCCGCGCGCTGGAACGGCTTTCCGCCGCCGGCTACGTCTATGTCGGCATGGACCACTTCGCCCGCTACGACGACGAACTGGCGCGCGCCCAGCGCGAGGGCAGCCTGCAGCGCAACTTCCAGGGCTACTCCACCCATGGCGACTGCGACATCGTGGGCCTCGGCGTGAGCGCGATCGGTCGCGTGGGCGACACCTACAGCCAGAACGCGCGCGACCTCACCGGTTATTACGCCGCGCTGGACGCCGGCCGCCTGCCGATCGCGCGCGGACTGCAACTGGACGAGGACGACATCATCCGCCGCGCGCTGATCGGCGAGCTGATGTGCCACGGCGAGGTCGACACCCGCCTGTTCGGCGCCCGCCACCGGCTGCTGTTCGACGAATATTTCGCCGCCGAGCTGGCACGCCTGCGCGTGCTGGCCGACGACGGCCTGGTGACGCTGGAAGGGCGCATGATCCGGGTGACCGAGCGAGGACGGCTGTTGCTGCGTAGCATCGCGATGTGTTTCGATGCCTACCTGCATGCCGACGAAGCGCCGCGCCGCTTCTCGCGCACGATCTGACCGGCCACAAGGCGTTGCTGATGCGTTTGGAAAACCAGGCGGGCCGCCTGCCCGAACCGCCCAGCCCGATCGCCGACGACGGCGACGAGGCCCACTTCTGCCGCACCTGCGCGTTCGCCGGCGCCTGCCAGGCGGTGGGCTACGGCAAGCTGGAACTGCGCGAGCTGCATTGCCTGGTCGAGCACGTCGGCCCGTTCCGCGCGGGCGAGTACGTGTTCCGCACCGGCAACCCGTTCCGCGCGATCTTCGCGGTGCGCTCGGGCACGGTGAAGACCAGCATGGTGGACAAGGAAGGCCGCGAGCAGGTGCTCGGGTTCTACCTGCCCGGCGAAGTGATCGGCCTGAATGCGATCTACCCGGAGCACTTCCCGTGCGATGCGATCGCGCTGGAAACCTCCTACTTCTGCCGCTTCTCCTTCCCGGCGATGAGCGCGCTGGCCGCACGCATGCCGGCGGTGCAGAGCCACCTGTTCCGCCTGCTCAGCAAGGAGCTGGGCTCGGCCAGCCTGCTGGCCGGCGACCACAGCGCCGACGAGCGCATGGCCGCGTTCCTCACCGACCTGGGCCAGCGTTACGCGGCGCGCGGTTTCTCCGGCACGCAGTTCCAGCTCAGCATGTCGCGCGGCGACATCGCCAACTACCTGCGCCTGGCCGCCGAGACGGTCAGCCGCGTGCTGAGCCGCTTCCGCGCGCAGAACCTGATCCAGGTGGAAGGGCGCCAGCTGCTGATCCTGGATCCGGCCGGCCTGCACCACATCGGCCGCAGCCTGCTGCCGGACTGAACCCACCGCGGCCGGCCGGTTGCCGGCGGTGCTGCGGCTCGCGGGCGCGATGTCTGCGAAGCCGGGACTTTTTTTTAGCGCCGTAGGAGTGAGCTTCCCCGCAAGGCGTCCCCCATCCGCCCTTTGGGCACCTTCCCCTGCGCGCGGGGGAAGGCTCGGTAGCTGCTATCCGGGGATGGCGGTAGGCGGCATCTGGATCCTTCCCCCGTTCCACGGGGGAAGGTGCCCGAAGGGCGGATTGGGGACGCCTGCGGGAAACCCCGCCTCATTCCAGCCGTATCGGCTCGCCCATCCCCGGCATCTGCCAATCCACGCCCAGCCCCGTCAGCGCTTCGCCCATGCCCTGCATGCCGCGGTCGTACTCGCCGTGCACCAGGAACACCCGCCGCCGCGGCGAGTCCCCCAGCCAGTCCAGCAGGTCGGGACGGCCGGCATGGGCGGAGAAACCGTTGATCGTCCACACCTGCGCGCGTACCGGGATGTCCTGGTTGAACACGCGCACGCTGGCGGCGCCGTCGATGATCCGCCGGGCCAGCGTGCCCTGCGCGGCATAGCCGACGAACACCGCGCTGCTGCGCTCGCGCCAGAGGTTGTGCTTCAGGTGGTGGCGCACGCGCCCGCCGGTGCACATGCCCGAGCCGGCCAGGATGATGGCGCCGCCGTCGATCGCGTTGATCGCCATCGACTCCTGCGTGCTGCGGGTGAAATGCAGGCCGGGCATGGCGAACGGGTCGCCGTGCTGCAGCACGCCCAGGAATTGCGCATCGAAGCATTCAGGGTGGCGCCGGTAGATCTCGGTGGCAGAAATCGCCATCGGCGAATCGAGGAACACCCGCACGTGCGGCGGCACGTGGCCGTCGCGCAGGCCCAGGTGCAGGTAGTAAAGAATCTCCTGCGTGCGCTCCAGCGCGAAGGTGGGAATCACCACGTTGCCCCGCCGCCCGACCGTCTCGCGGATGGCCTGGTAGAGCTCGGCCACCGAGTCGGGCACCGAGCGGTGCGGACGGTCGCCATAGGTGCATTCCATCGCCACGTAGTCGGCCGGCGGCGCGGGCACCGGATCGCGCAGCAGCGGACGGCCGGGGTTGCCCAGGTCGCCCGAGAAAAGCATCGTGCGCTGCCCGGTGCCGTCGCCGAGCGTCAACAGCACCTGCGCCGAACCGAGGATGTGCCCGGCGTCGAGGAAGCGCGCGCGGATGCCGGGCGCGACTTCGATGTCGTGCCCGTAGCCCAGCCCCGGTTCGAAGAAGTCGATCGCATGCAGCGCATCGTCGAGCGTATACAGCGGTTCGGCTGCCTCCTCGCCGCGGCGGTCGCTGCGTGCCGCGCGACGGGCGTCCTCTTCCTGCAGCCCGGCGGCGTCCAGCAGCACCAGCCGCGCCAGCTCGCGGGTGGCCGAGGTGGCCAGGATGCGTCCGCGGAAACCCTGCCGCACCAGCCGCGGGATGCGCCCGCAATGGTCCAGGTGCGCGTGGGTCAGCAGCAGTGCGTCGATCGTGGCCGGCTCGAAGCCGAACGGCTCGGCGTTGGCCTGTTCGGTGGCGCGGTCGCCCTGGAACATGCCGCAATCGACCAGCACCCGGCGGCCATTGCATTCGACCAGGTGGCACGAACCGGTGACCTGTTTGGCGGCACCGTGGCAGCTGTAGACGAGCATCGCATCGCTCCGTGGCGTTGGGGGAACTCTCGCACGGTGCGCGCGGGCGCGCTTGACCGCCGTCAAGGAGGCGCTCGCCACTTGTCTCCCGGCACGAGAAAGTCGGCAGCTGCCCGCTGCGAACCGCGGATTCGAGCTACTTGCAGGAGCGCACCCCGTGCGCGACCGCCGGTGCGGCCAGCCCCGCGGTCGCGCACAGGGTGTGCTCCTACAGGGGATGTCTCACTTGCGAAGTCGTGCGCGACATTCCGCGCAACGCCTCCAGCCAGGCGAGAATCCCGCCGAGCATCGCCAGCAGCGCGCCGAGGGCGGCCGGGCCGGGCAGGGCGATGTCCATCACGGTGCGCAGGAACGGCACGCCGAAGGCGGCCGCCAGCATCAGCGCAAGCGCGCCGGCCATGCGGACGATCCAGCGATTGCCCCGCGCCGGCCGCGCCAACACCGCGCGGGTCGGATGGCGGTTGGCCAGGATCAGCAGGAACAACCCGCCCAGCAACGCCGCGAACACCACGCCGCGTGCGTGGGCAGCGTCCACGCCGTAGTGCAGCATGAGGCCGAAGCCGGGCAGCAGCACGGCCGCCACGCCCAGTCCCTGCACCACCGCGCGGGCCAGCCGGCCGGCAGCGAACGGTGATTCGCCCGCCGCACGCGGGGGACGCGTCATCACGTCGCCGGCTTCCGGCTCGGCCTCGAACACGATCGAGCAGGCCGGGTCGATCAACAGTTCCAGCAGCACGATGTGCACCGGCATCAGCAGCACCGGCCAGTGCAGCAGGGTCGGTACCAGCGCCAGCGCGATGATCGGCATGTGCACGGCGAACACGAAGCCGGTCGCCTTGGCGATGTTGTCGTAGATGCGCCGGCCCTGGCGGATGGCCGCCACGATGCTGGCGAAGCTGTCGTCCAGCAGCACCAGCGCGGCCGCCTCGCGCGCCACGTCAGTGCCGCGTTCGCCCATCGCGATGCCGACGTCGGCGGCTTTGAGCGCCGGCGCATCGTTGACGCCGTCGCCGGTCATCGCCACCACTGCGCCGTCCGCGCGCAGCAACTGCACCAGGCGCAGCTTCTGCTCGGGCTTGAGCCGGGCGCACAGGTCGACGTGGTGCAGGCGCTCGCGCAATGCGGCGTCGTCCAGCGCCGCCAGGTCGGCGCCGGTGAGCACGTCGGTGCGCTCGCCCAGGCCGACCTGGCGAGCGATCGCGCGCGCGGTGGCCGGGTGGTCGCCGGTCATCATCAGGATGCGCACGCCGGCCGCGCGGCACTCGGCGATCGCGGCCGGCACTTCCGGCCGCGGCGGATCGGCGAAGCCGACCAGACCGAGGAATTCGAAGTCGAAATCGTGCTGGCTGGGCGGCCAGGCCTCGCCGGTCCACTGCCCGCGCGCCACGGCCAGCACGCGCAGGCCGCGCGCGGCCATGGCCTCGACCTCGGCGAGGATCGACGCGGCACGCCCGGCGGGGAGGTGGCACAGGTCGATCACCGCCTCGGGGGCGCCCTTGGTGGCCAGCAGGTGGTGCGTGCAGGTGTCGCAGGGAAACACCCGCGTCATCGCGAGGATCTGCGGCGAGAGCGCGTATTCGGTTTCGGCCGACCAGTCCGCGTGCACGTGCTCGGTGTGCACCAGCCAGTGCAGGCCGAAGCGCTGGATGGCCTCCTCCATCGGGTCGAACGGATCGCTGGGCGTGGCCAGCATGGCGAACTCGAACAGCCGGTGGAACGTCTCGGCCAGCCCGGTCGCGCCGGCGTCCACGAAGTGTTGTCCGTCGACCGCCAGTTCGGCCACCTGCATGCGGTTCTGCGTGAGCGTACCGGTCTTGTCCACCGCCAGCACCGAGATGGCGCCCAGCGCCTCCACCGCCGGCACGCGCCGGGTGAGCACCTTGCGCCGCGAGATGCGCCAGGCGCCCAGCGCGAGGAATACCGTGAGGATGACCGGGATTTCCTCCGGCAGGATTGCCATCGCCAGCGCGATACCGCCGAGCATGCTTTCCAGCGGGCCGCGGTCGTCCCACAGCCAGGACAGCAGCGCGTACAGCGCGGCCAGCGCCAGGCCGCCGATGGCGAGATGGCGGATCAGCCGGCGCGAGGCGCGCTGCAGGCCGCTGGGCGCTTCGTGCGTCTGCGCCAGGGCCTCGCCAATGCGGCCGACTGCCGTCGCGCCGCCGGTCGCGTTGACGCTGGCGAGGCCCAGCCCGCGGGTCACCACCGTGCTGGCATGCACGGCAGCCTCGCCCCCGGGTTCGCGCGCCACCGGGACCGATTCGCCGGTCAACAGCGACTCGTCCACTTCGAGGCGGCCTTCCAGCAGCGTCGCGTCGGCGGCGATGCGATCGCCTTCGCGCAGCACCAGCAGGTCGCCCGGGACCACTTCGGCGCCGGCCACGCGCAGCTCCTTGCCGCCGCGGATCACCAGTGCGCGCGGGGCGGAAAGCTCGCGCAACGACTCGAGCGCGCGCTGGGTCTTGCGCTCCTGCAGCAGGGTGATGCCGATCACCACGAACACGGCCGAGAGCAGGAACGCCGCTTCGGCGCGATCGCCCAGCGCCAGGTACAGGCCGCCGGCGCACAGCAGCATCAGGAACATCGGCTCGGACAGCACGCCCAGCACGATCGCGCCGAAGCTCTTGCGCGTGCTGCCAGGCAGCAGGTTGGGACCGTGCGCGGCCAGGCGGCGTGCCGCTTCGGCAGCGTCCAGGCCTTCGCGGGCGGCGGACGGCGCGCGCTCAGTGGTAACCATGTCGCTAGCGGTGGACCAGCACGGGCACGTCCGATTCGAGAATCACCCGCTGCGCCTGGCTGCCCAGCAACAGCCGGTCCAGCCCGCGCCAGCCGTGGCTGCCCATCACGATCAGGTCGCAACCTTCGCGGCGAGCCACCTCGAGGATGGCTCGGTGCGGGCGCGGGTTGGTCTCCAGGCTGCACTGGCAGGCGACACCGGCAGCATCGGCGTGCTCGCGCACGGCCGCCAGGTAGCGCGCGCCCGCTTCCTCGGCGCTGTCGGCGTACTCGGCGTCGCTGGTGGCGATGATTTCGTTGAGGAACGGGACCGCCGGCAGCGGTACCACCACATGCACCGCGTGCACGCGCGCGCCGAGCTGGCGCGCCAGCGCGATGCCGGCATCGGCGGCGCGCAGCGAAAGGTCCGAGCCGTCGACAGGTAGCAGGATGTGCTTGTACATGAGGCGCTCCAGAGGGGGTCAGCGACAGGTGTAGCCGCCGTCGATCACCAGCTCGCTGCCGGTGACGAAGCGGGATTCGTCCGAGGCCAGGTAGACCACGCCCCAGGCGATGTCGTCCGGCTCGCCCAGGTGGCCCAGCGGGTGCAGCGCGGCGGTGTCGCGCCGGTGCTGCTGCGCGTCGCCACCCATCGAGCCGATGTGCTGCTCGACCATGGGTGTCCAGATGAAGCCCGGGTGGATCGAGTTCACGCGGATGCGGTCGGCGGCGTAGAGCAGCGCGTCGGTCTTGCTCATCAGCCGGACCGCACCCTTGGAGGCGTGGTAGGGCGGCACGTCGGGCGCGCCGACCAGGCCGTAGATCGAGGACAGGTTGATGATGCTGCCGCCGCCAGCCGCGCGCATCGGCGCGATCGCGTGCTTGGTGCCGAAGAACACACCCTTG
Organism: Frateuria sp. GZRR35; assembly: GCF_051900415.1. Taxonomy (NCBI): domain Bacteria; kingdom Pseudomonadati; phylum Pseudomonadota; class Gammaproteobacteria; order Lysobacterales; family Rhodanobacteraceae; genus Frateuria; species Frateuria sp. GZRR35. Next base: position 108,229 of record NZ_JBHZGL010000007.1, on the reverse strand, counting down.
ACGTTGACTGCCTGCACGCGGTCCCACTCGGCCTCGGTCAGCTCGTGCGTGGGCTTGTTCGGACCGGCGATGCCGGCGTTGTTGACCAGCACGTTCAGGCCGCCGAACGCGGCCACCGTGGCGGCGACGGCCGCGGCGACCTCCGTCTCGGCCGACACATCCGCGTGCAGGTAGCGAGCATGGTCGCCCAGTTCGCCGGCCAGCCGTTGTCCCGCCTCGTCGTGCACGTCCACGATCGCCACCCTCGCGCCCGCTTCCACCATGCGCCGCGCGCAGGCCGCGCCGATGCCTACGGCGCCGCCGGTGACCAGTGCGGTCTTGCCATCGAGCCTGCCCATGACCGGATCCTCCTCGTGCCGTGTGGGGCGAGCATGGAGCGGGCGCCGGCGGGTGATGCTGACCTGCGTCAACCCCCGGCCGGGCTGATTGACGCAGGACTGATTCAGATCACGGCCCCTACCGCGGGCCGGTCGGAGAATGGCTCGCATTCCCAGCCGCGAGCCACGCATGCGCGAGTCGCCTTCTTCCAGCCAGACCGTCCCACCCGCCACCGTCCCGCCGATCGCCGCGCTGCTCGCCGCCGCACCGCACCGCCCGCTGTTTCTGGCCGGCGCGCTGGCGGTGTTGACCAGCATGGCCTGGTGGGCGCTGGAGCTGGCCTCGATGCGCTTCGGCTGGCATGGCTGGCCACAGCCGCCGGTGCCGCCGGGCTGGGCGCACGCGATGCTGACCCAGTACGGCATGCTGCCGATGTTCATGTTCGGCTTCCTGCTGACCACGTTTCCCAAATGGCTGGCCCGGCCGTCCATACGGCCACGGCGGTACGTGGTGGTGGCCGGCTCCGTGTTTGCCGGCTACCTGCTTTCGCACGTGGGGCTGCTCGACATGCCCTGGGTGCTGCGCGCCGGCATCGCGCTGATGCTGTTCGGCTACCTGGTTGGCGTGGCCACGCTGGCCGGGGTGCTGCGTGCCTCGGACCACCGCAACCAGCACGCCTGGTCGTGCCTGGCGGGGTTGGGCCTGGGCGTGCTGGGACTGGCGGCGTTCCTTGGCTTCCTGTTCGGCGCGCCGGCGCACTGCGCGCGCTTCGCCATCAAGCTGGGCACGTTCGGGCTGCTGGTGCCGGTGTACTTCACGGTGGCGCACCGCATGGTCGCCTTCTTCAGCGGCAACGTGGTGAAGGGCTACGTCGTGCGCCGGCCCGACTGGAGCCTGCCGCTGATGTGGCCGTTGCTGCTGGCGCACCTGGCGCTGGACCTGGCCCACGCGCAGGCCTGGCTGTGGCTGGTGGATGCACCACTGGCGCTGCTGTTCGGCTGGCATGCGATCGCCTGGCAGCCGTGGAAGGCGATGCGTCCGGGCATCCTGGCGGTGTTGCACCTGGCCTTCGCCTGGTTGCCGATCGCATTCGTGCTGTATGCGGTGCAGAGCCTGTGCCTGTTCGCCGGACACGGTCCGATCCTTGGCCTGGCGCCGCTGCACGTACTGACCATCGGCTACTTCGGCTCGATGCTGGTGGCGATGGTCACGCGCGTGACCCAGGGCCACTCCGGCCGCCCGCTGCAGATGGGCGCGGTGCCATGGGCCTGCTTCGTGCTGCTGCAGGGTGTGGTGCTGCTGCGCGTGTGGGCGGAGCTGGCCCGCGACAGCTACCTGTGGCTGGTGGTCGCCGCCGCGGGCTGGCTGGTGGCGTTCCTGCCCTGGGTAATCCGCTCGGCCTGGATCTACCTGACCCCGCGCGTGGACGGCAGGCCCGGCTAGGGCTGACGCCACGGCGACACCGTTCTGTGGCAGGGTGACGCAGCAGGCCGGTTCCGGCAGTGGGTCTGACGCAGGTCAAGCGCGTCAGCGGCCCGGAACCTAGCCTCGTCCCCGGGAACACAGGAGAGATCCATGTCACGAAGGCTGTCCCTCGTGCTCGCGGCTGCAGGCATGCTGGCCCTGGCTGCCTGCTCGGAGAAACCCTCGGCCGAGACCAGCGGGCCGGCCACGGCCCGGACCACGGCGTCCACGCTGCCGGCGCCGACCGACTTCGGCCCGCCGCAGGGCGAGCCGATCCACGCGGTGCTTACCAGCCCGCCGAACGTGCCACCGCCGATCCACCGCGACTACCCGGCCAAGGTGATCGTCGAGCTGGAAGTGATCGAGAAAGAGATGCCGATCTCCGAGGGTGTCACCTACACCTACTGGACCTTCGGCGGCACCGTGCCGGGCAGCTTCATCCGTGTGCGCCAGGGCGACACGGTCGAGTTCCACCTGAAGAACGCGCCCGACAGCAAGATGCCGCACAACATCGATCTGCACGGCGTCACCGGTCCGGGTGGTGGCGCGGCGTCCAGCTTCACCGCGCCGGGCCATGAGTCGCAGTTCACCTTCAAGGCCTTGAACCAGGGCATCTACGTCTACCACTGCGCCACCGCGCCGGTCGGCATGCACGTGGCCAACGGCATGTACGGGCTGATCCTGGTGGAGCCGCCGCAAGGCCTGCCCAAGGTCGACCACGAGTACTACGTGATGCAGGGCGACTTCTACACCACCGGCAAGTACCGCGAGAAAGGCCACCAGCCGTTCGACATGGACAAGGCCATCGACGAAAACCCCACCTACGTCTTGTTCAACGGCCACGAAGGTGCGCTCACCGGCGACAAGGCGCTCACCGCCAAAGTCGGCGAGTCGGTGCGCCTGTTCATCGGCAACGGTGGCCCGAACCTGGTCTCCAGTTTCCACGTGATCGGCGAGATCTTCGACCGCGTGCAGCAGGAAGGTGGCACCCATCCGCAGGAGAACGTGCAGACCACGTTGATCCCCGCCGGCGGCGCGGCGATCGTCGAGTTCCACACCGACGTGCCCGGCAGCTACGTGATGGTCGATCATTCGATCTTCCGCGCGTTCAACAAGGGCGCGATGGCGATCCTCAAAGTCGACGGCCCGGAAAACAAGGCGATCTACTCGGGCAAGGAGGTCGACTCGGTCTACCTCGGCGATCGCGCCGAACCCAACCTCAAGGCCGTCACCGTCGCGGCCAAGGCGCACGCGGCCGGCACCCTGAGCAAGGACGAGCAGATCGCCGCCGGCAAGCAGCTGTTCACCGGCACCTGCTCGGTCTGCCACCAGGCCAACGGTGAAGGCCTGCCGGGGGTGTTCCCGCCGCTGGCCAAATCCGACTACCTGGCCAAGCAGGACAAAAACCACCTGATCTCGATCCCGCTGCATGGCCTGACCGGCAAGATCACGGTCAACGGCAAGGACTACGACTCGGTGATGCCGCCGATGTCCCAGCTCACCGACGACGAAGTGGCCAACCTGCTGACCTACGTGCTCAACAGCTGGGGTAACCCGGGCGGGCAGGTGACCAAGGAAGAGGTGGCCAAGGTCCGCGCCCAGCCGGCCCCGGCGCCGACGATGGAGCACTGAGCGATGCGCCGGCGCGTTGCCCTGATACTGCTCGGCCTGCTGCTGGCAGGGCCGAGCCTGGCAGTGGACTACAAGCCCCTGCCGGGCGGCCGCTTCGAAAGCGTGCTGCCGGCCGACGGCAAGACGGCGCCGGCCGTCCTCGAACCCTTCCGCCTGCGCACCGAGCCGGTGACCAATGCCGAGTTCCTGGCGTTCGTCAAAGCCCACCCGGAGTGGCGGCGCGACCGCGTGCCGGCGGTGTTCGCCGACGGCCGTTACCTGTCCCAGTGGTCCGCGCCAGACCAGCTCGGCCCCGACGCCTTGCCGCGCCAGCCGGTGACGCAGGTGAGCTGGTTCGCCGCGCAGGCCTACTGCGAGAGCGAGCACGCCCGCCTGCCGACCTGGTACGAGTGGGAATACGCTGCCGCGGCGGACGCCACCCGTGCCGACGCACGCAGCGACCCGGCGTGGCGCGAGCGCGTGCTGTCCTGGTACGCGCGCCCGTCCCGCCAGGCACTGCCGCCGGTCGGCGGCAAGCCGGACATCCACGGCGTGCGCGACCTCAACGGCCTGGTGTGGGAGTGGGTGGAGGACTTCAACGCCATGATGACCAGCGCCGACAGCCGCGAGCAGGATGGCGCCGACAAGCTCAAGTTCTGCGGCGCCGGCGCCATCACCATGGAGCAGAAAGAGAACTACGCCACGCTGATGCGCGTGGCGATGCTCTCTTCGCTTAAGGCCACCGATACCACCGCCAACCTGGGCTTCCGCTGCGCCCGGCCGGAGTGAACCCGTGAAACGACTGCTGCTGATCCTGTTCGCCCTGCTTCTGGCCGCGACCGCCCACGCGGCCTCGCCGCTGCCTTCCGATTCGCTCTATCAGCTGTCGGTGCCGCTCACCGACCAGGACGGCCATGCCGCGCCGTTCGCCGCGGGCCGCGGTACGCCGCAGATCGTGAGCATGTTCTATACCTCCTGCACGATGGTCTGCCCGATGATCATCGACACGATGAAGGCGACCCGCCGCGCCGCCGGCGAGCCGGCCCACCTGCACCTGCTGGCGGTGAGCTTCGACCCCGAGCGCGACGACATCGCCGCGCTGCGCCGCTACGCCGCCACGCATAAGCTCGACCTGCGCTGGTGGACGCTGGCGCGCACCGCGCCGCAGGACACCCGCTCGCTCGCCGCGCTGCTCGGCGTGCAATACCGCAAGCTGCCCGATGGCGAGTTCAACCACTCCAGCGCGTTGTTGCTGCTGGATGCGGAGGGACGCATCGTGGCGCGCACCAACATCATTGGGCGTACCGATCCCGAGTTCGTCGCTGCGGTGCGCAAGGCCACCGGCGGTTGACCCTTCGGCAGGAGCCGCCGTCCGCCGCGTGAGCACCTTGGCCGTGGTCGCGGAGGCAAGTGAGCGGCCGCAGAGATCGGCTTACGGAGGGCGCAGGGTTTCTCCCGGCCAGGCCGGGTGCCCGGCTGACAGTCCGGGCAAGTGGAGTACTTCACACTGCGACGATAGGGTCCGCCATGGATGGCTCATGCGTCAGCATGCAAAGCGTTCGACCGCCGCGGCACTGCGCCGGGAAATGACCGAAGCCGAGCAACGGCTCTGGTTCCACCTGCGCAGGCGGCAATTGGGTGGGTTCCGGTTCCGGCGGCAGCATCCGGTGGGGCCGTTCGTGGTGGATTTCATCTGCATCGAGCGACGACTGGTCGTTGAGGTGGACGGTTCGCAGCATCTGGAGTCGGCCACCGACCGGGCGCGTGACGCCTGGCTACGAGGGCGTGAGCTGCAGGTGCTTCGGTTCTGGAACCATGACGTGCTTGAGCGTATGGGGCAGGTGCTTTCGGCGATGCTGCAAGTGCTCGGCGAGGCTTCCCCCATCCGCCCTCCGGGCACCTTCCCCCGCGCGCGGGGGAAGGATCGGTAGCGTGACGCTCGAGGAGGGTCGGCAATGCGTGGCGGTGTCGATGTGCCTGGAACATGAGGTGCTTGAGCGTACGGAGCAGGTGCTTTCGGCGATGCTTCAAGTGCTCGGCGAGGCTTCCCCCATCCGCCCTTCGGGCACCTTCCCCCGCGCGCGGAGGAAGGATCGGTAGCGTGTCTCGCTAAGCGGTGGTTGGATCCTTCCCGCGCGGTAGCGGGTCCCGCGAGGAGCGTCGGCCTGGCGTGGAGTTGGATCCTTCCCCCGTTCCACGGGGGAAGGTGCCCGAAGGGCGGATGGGGGAGGCCTTGCGACGAACCCGCACTGATACAGGTCATGGCCCCGGCCGCCGGGCCGGCGCAAGCTGCGAGCAGCCGACATTCTGCGAGGGCCGCACATGGCCACCTGGTATCCCTGGATCCTGCTGCTCCACCTGAGTTGCGCGATCGTGTTCGTCGGCGCGGCCGCGTTCGAAGTGCTGGTGCTGGAAGGCCTGCACAAGCGCTTCGACGCCGCGACGATGGCCACCATCGAACAGGCGGTGATGGCGCGCGTGCGCCGCTTCATGCCGGTCGTGGTGCTACTGCTTTTCCTGAGCGGCGGCATGCTGTTCGACATCCGCTGCGACGGCATCGCCTGTGTCGGCACGCGCTTCGGTGGATTCCTGCTGCTCAAGGTGACGCTGGCGTTCGCCGTGCTGGGGGTTCGTCAACGCCGTGTGGGCCGGCGCGCGCGGGCGCATGAGCGTGTGCCGCTTCCGCCATACCCACCGCGTGGTGCTGGCCTTGATGATCGGCATCGTGTTCCTGGCCAAGACCATGTTCTACTTGTAGGTCTCACCACTAGGAGAAAGCGTCATGTCGCAAGTGAAGTTCAAGGGCGAGCCGGTCGAGGTCAACGGGAACTTCCCGGCCAAGGGCGCGCAGGCGCCGGCGTTCACGCTGGTCGGCAAGAGCCTGGCGGACGTGGCGCTGTCCAGCTATGCGGGGCAGCGCAAGGTGCTCAACATCTTCCCCAGCATCGACACCGGCGTGTGCGCCACCTCGGTGCGCCGCTTCAACGAGATGGCCGCGAAGCTTTCCAACACGGTGGTGCTGTGCATCTCGGCCGACCTGCCGTTCGCGCAGTCGCGCTTCTGCGGCGCGGAGGGGCTGGAGCGGGTGGTGACGCTTTCGACCATGCGCGGGCGGGAGTTCCTGGTCGACTACGGCGTGGCGCTCACCACCGGGCCGCTGGCCGGGGTGGCGGCGCGTGCGGTGGTGGTGCTGGATGCGGACAACCGCGTGCTGCACGCGCAGCTGGTCGATGAGCTCACGCACGAGCCGGACTACGACGCGGCGCTCGCGGCACTGGGCTGACGGAACCCGGCAGCTTTTCGCAAGACATCCCCATCCGCCCTCACTCGCGCCATCCATGCGCTCGCCCCTTTTAGGGGCCAGCTTTGCCGATCTGCCGGCGCTCCTGCGCCGGCAGATCGGGCACCTTCCCCCGCAGGCGGGCAAGGATCCGGTGCGCGCGTCTTGCGATGGCTGAACTCACCCGGCAATCCCCCAAGTGAGCCTTCCCCCGTTTACGGGGGAAGGTGCCGACAGGCGGATGGGGGAGGGCGGAGCGCGCGGCTCCGCGTTCCTGAAAAAAACGAAAACCACGACAGCGCACAGGCGCGCGCCTGCTGGCAGATCAGCGGCGGACGGAAATCAACGGCACGCCAATACCGCGGGCGTCGGGGTTCAAGCCCAGGCCGTATTTCAGGCTGCGGCCGATGCGCTCGGCGTAGTCGACCATCTGCTGCGCGCTGGCCTCGTCCAGCTCATCGGCGCAGGTGGCGCGCCACAGCGCAAGCCAGTGGTCGAAGTGTTCGGCGCGGATCGGCAGCGGGCGGTGCATCGCCATCGGGTTGCCGCGGTAGCTCGCCGCGCCCAGCGCCACCGAGCACCAGAAGCGGGTGAGCAGGCGCTTGTGCTCGGGCCAGTCGTGCACGACGACGTTGAACACCGGGCCGATCACCGCGTCGGCGGTGACCTTGTCGTAGAAGCGGTCGACCAGGCGGGCGATCGCGGATTCGTCAAGCGTGGTATCGCGCATGTCTCTGCCGGTGGGCCGTGCCGCGGGCGGCCCGCGGCACGGCGGTTTCATTTTACTTGGCGCGGCTGATCGTGCCCTTCATCAGCGCGGCGTGGCCCGGGAACGAGCAGAAGAACTCGTAGTCCTGGCCAGGCTTGAGCGCGTCGACCTTGAAGGTGGTCGAGTCGCTCTCGCCACCGCCGATGATCCTGGTGTGCGCGATGACGCGGCTGTCGCCGGGCTTCAGGTAGTCGTTGTCGATGCCGGCCTTGGCACCGTCGGCGACGACGCCCGGCTCGTCGGAGGTTTTGGACACCACGAAGTTGTGGCCCATCGCGGCCTTGGGCAGCTTGCCCACGTGCGTGAGCGTCACGGTGAACTGCTTGCAGGTGTTGGGCACCACGATCGACTTCTGGTCGAACTGCATGGCGTCGTTGCCCTGGATGGTGGTCGAGCAGTTGGATGCGGCCCAGGTCGGCGCGGCGGCCAGGCCAAGCAGGGCGAAAGCGAACAGACGACGTTTCACGGGGTGTCTCCTTTGCTACCGGGGGAAGCGGAATCCTGCGGCGCCGCGTCGTCGGCCTGGCCGGGGACGGGTTCGTCCTCCATCAGCGGCAGCACGGCGGGGCTGTCCAGGTCGTCGAACTGCTGGTGGTTGGCGGCCCAGAAGAACAGCGCCACGGCGATCAGCACGACCAGGCCGGTGACCGGGATCAGCACCAGCAGGATGTTCATGCGCGCAGCGCCGGGCGGACGGGTGCGCGGCCCACGCGCAGGCCATTGAGCACGACCAGCAGCGAGCTGACCGACATGCCGATCGCCGCCAGCCACGGTGGCACCAGTCCGGCCGCGGCGAACGGCACTGCGAGAAGGTTGTAGGCCAGCGACCAGCGCCGGCCCTGCGCCACCACGTGGGCGAGCTGGCGGGCGACGTGGCGGGCCTGCAGCAGGCCGTCCAGGCGTCCGCGGGGGAGCAGCAGGTCGGCATGCGCCTGCGCCAGGTCGGTGCCGGAGGCGAGCACGGCAGAGACATCCGCGCCGGCAAGCGCCGGGGCGTCGTTGCTGCCATCGCCGACGGCCAACGTGACCTGGCCCTGCACGCGCGCCACCTGCAGCAGCGCGAGCTTGTCGGCAGGCGACTGGCGTCCGGCCCAGCGCTTGACGCCCAGCGCGTTGGCGACGGGCGCCACGCGGGCGCGGGTATCCCCGCTGGCGAGCACGGTGACGATGCCCTCGCCGCGCAGCGCCTGCAGCGTGGCGGCGGCGTCGCTGCACGGCGCTTCGCTGATGTGGAAGGCGGCCAGCGGGCCATCAAGGTCGGCCAGCATCAGCGTGACGGCGGCGCTGGCCGGCGCGGCGCAACCGCTCGGCGCCAACGCGAAGTCGGGGCGGCCCAGGCGCAATGCGCGGCCCTCCACCTCGGCACCGATCCCGGCGGCGGCGGTGACTTTGAGATCCCGCGCCGGTGGTGTGTCTCCTGTCCACGCGGCGGCCAGCGCCATGGCCAGCGGATGGGTGCTCTCGCGCGCCAGCGCGGCAGCCAGGCGCAACGCCTGTGTCGGCGCCAGGCCGTCGCGCAGCGGCTCGATCGCGTCCGGCTCCAGCCAGGGCGTGGTCAGCGTGCCGGTCTTGTCGAACAAGGCGTAGTCGACGCGGGCGAGGGTGTCGAGCGCGGCCGGTTCGGTCACCAGCACGCCGCGCCCGGCGAGCACCGCGAGCGCGCGGGTGACCGCCGCAGGCCGCGTCAGCGCGAAGGCGCAGGGACAGGCGACCACCAGTACGGCCACCGCTGTATCGAACGCGCGCGTGCGGTCGAGCCATAGCCAGGCCAGCGCGGTGAGCAGGGTCAGCACCAGCACGCGCAGCACGAAGCGCGTGGCCTCGCGGTCGGCGGCGTCGTCACCGGGCCGCGCCTGGCGCGCGCGGCCGGCCAGCTGGCCCAGGCGCGCGGCGGTGGTGTCATCGCCGCTGTGCTCCACGCGCAGTTCGGCCGGGCTGCCCAGCACCACGGAACCTGCGACCAGGCGCTCGCCGCGCTGGCGCCGGCGCGGACGCGATTCGCCCGACAGCAAGGCCTCGTCGACCTCGACGGCGTCGCTTTCCAGCACGCCGTCGGCCGGCACGGTGCCGCCTTCGGCAATGCGCACGCAATCGCCGGGCACCAGTTCCAGCGCGGGCACGGTCTCCAGGCTGCCGTCGGCGCGGCGACGCTCGGCCAGCAGCGGGGTGGCGTCCTGCGCGGCCTCGCCCAGCGCACCGCTGGCATGGCGGGCGCGCAGTTCGACGTGGCGCGCGGCCAGCAGCAGGAACACGAACATGCTGACCGAATCGAAGTAGATCTCGCCGTGCCCGCGTACGGTGCTCCACACGCTGGCGCCGAAGGTCAACACCACGGCCAGCGACACGGTGAGGTTCACGCCGAGCCGGCGCGTGCGCACTTCGCGCCAGGCGCCGAGGAGGAACGGTTGCGCCGAATAGGCGACCACCGGCGCGGTGGTGAGCAGGCTCAGCCAGCGGAACAGCCCGCGCGTGGTGAAATCGACGAAATCGACCACGCCGATGTACATGACGAAGGCATAGGTCATCACCTGCATGGCGCACATGCCGGCGACCAGCAGGCGCTTGAGGGCGTCGTTGGCTTCGCCGCTGCGCGCATCGTCGATGTGTTCGCGGCGCAGCGGCCGCGCGCTGCACTGCTCGGCACCAAAGGCGTCGAGCAGTTGCGGCAGGCCCAGGCGGTCAGGGTTCCACACGACGCGCGCACGCTGCGCGCGGGCATCGATCGCCACGCGGGCTACGCCCGGCAGGGCATGCAGGCGCTCGTCCAGGCGCAGCACCTGGCGTGGGTCGGTGAGCCCTTCCACCCGCAGCGCGATTTCCGCTCGGCCGTCGCGTCGCGGCCGGATCACCTGCGCGGCGAGGCGCGGATGCAGCCACGCCGCGTGCGCGCCGGCGGCATTCATGGCCGCTGCCCAGGCGTACCGGTGGCGTCAGGCGACGGCGAGGCCTTGGCGCCCGCCTCCTGGCCGGTCAGCTGCTTTTCGCGTGCCGGTGCATGCATCGGCATGTCCAGCAACGTGTGCGGACGCTCGGTCATGTCCAGCGGCAGGTCCGCGTGGCGCGAGCCGAGCACGATCGTCCAGATGCAACCGGCCAGCGAGGCGGCAAAGATCACCGCCCCGAGCCATAGCACGGGTTGCCGATACCAAGCGTCGGCCGCGGCGGACGCCTCAGCGGGACGCTTGTGCTGCTGCATCGCCCTGGTGCGACAGGTGGTAGACGTAGGCGGCCAGCACGCGGATCTGGTCGTCGGTAAGACGCTTGCTCCACGCCGGCATGTGACCCTGGCGACCGCCGCCGATGGTGCGCACGATATCCTCGAACTTGCCGCCATGCAGCCAGATCTTGTCGGTCAGGTTGGGCGCGCCCAGCGCGGGATTGCCCTTGCCCTGCGGACCGTGGCAGGCGGCGCAGGTGGTGAACAGCGGCTGGCCCGCGGCCGCGCGACCCTCGTCGTGCGACGAGCCGGACAGGCTCAGCACGTAGTTGGCCAGGTTCTTGACGTTGTCCTCGCCCAGGCTCGCCCACGGCGGCATCAGTCCGCTGCGGCCGTCATGAATGGAGGAGAGGATGTCCTTGCCGCTGCCGCCGTAGAGCCAGTCGTCGTCGATCAGGCTGGGCGCACCCAGTTTGACGTTGCCGTAGCCGCCGCGGCCATGGCAGGCGGCGCAGTTGTCCACGAACAGGCGCTCGCCCATCTGCTGCGCGGCCGGGTCCTCGGCCAGCTGCTCGACCGGGTACTTGCGGAAGCGCTCGATCAGGTCGTCCAGCTTGGCGTTGTTGGCCGCCTCGTCGCGCGCCAGCTCGCCGTGCGCGGTCCAGCCGAGCGTGCCCTTGTGGTTGCCGAAGCCGGGATAGAACACCAGGTAGAGCGCGCCGGCCACGAACATCGAGCCGGACAGCAGCAGCCACCACAGCGGCAGGTTGCGCACGCCTTCGCGGATCGTGCCGTGCGCCCACACGTGACCGCTGGTGTCGTCCGGCAGCGTCGGAATCTTCGCCCGCGGCGCCCACAGGAACAGCAGGAACGTGATGCCAAAATTTAGCACCACCAGGAACATCACCCACAACGACCAACCCGCGCTCACGGCTGCCCACCTTTGTTGTTCTTGTCTGCGCCCGTGCGCGGCTCGCCCGGCGCCGGACCCTCTGGTTTGTCTTCCATGGGAAGCTCGCTCATCCGCTTGAAGGTGGAGCGATGGCGCTTGCGCCAGGCCCAGATCCAGATGCCGATGAACACCAGCATCAACAGCACCGTGACAATGCCGGTTAGGTGACCCCAGAACGGATTCATCATCGGATGGTTCATGGCGCGCCTCCATGGCCGACAGGCACCGGTACGGTCGCCGCCGGCTCGTTCTGGATACCCAGGCCCTGCAGGTAGGCGATCAGCGCGTCCATCTCGGTCTTGCCGGCCAGCGCCTTGGGCGCGCTGGCGATGTCCGCGTCGGTGTACGGATCGCCCAGCTTGCGCAAGACGCGCATGCGCGCCTGGATGTCCTCGGCGTTGATCGTGTTGTGCTCGAGCCAGTCGTACTGCGGCATGTTCGACTGCGGCACGACCTGGCGGGGGTTTTCCAGGTGCAGGCGCTGCCAGTCGTCGGTGTACTTGCCGCCCACGCGCGCCAGGTCCGGCCCGGTGCGCTTGGAGCCCCACTGGAACGGCCGGTCATAGACCGATTCCTGCGCGGTGGAGAAGTGGCCGTAGCGCTGGGTCTCGGCGCGCAGCGCGCGGATCATCTGCGAGTGGCACAGGTAACAGCCCTCGCGCACGTAGACGTCCTTGCCGGCCAGGCGCAGCGGGTCGTAGGGCTTGACCCCCAGCGGCGCCTTCACCGCATGGGCTTCCATGAACAGCGGGGTGATCTCGGCCAGGCCGCCGATCGACACCATGATCGCCGTGAGGATGCCCAGCAGCGCGGCATTCTTCTCGATGATTTCGAAATGCTTGTAAGCCATCTGGTCGTGTTCCTCAGCCCACACTCGGCAGCGGTTCGGGTACCTGGTGCGGGTCGGGCTCGGGGATCGGCACCGGGATCGGCTTGATCAGCCGCGCGCGCGCATCGGCGGCGGTGTGCCACAGGTTCCAGGCCATCAGCACCATGCCGACGAGGATCACCACGCCGGCGAACCAGCGCGTCCAGTACGCCGGCTGGATTGCCAGCAGGCTGTCGATGAACGGGTAGGTGAGCGAGCCGTCGGGCAGCGTGGCGCGCCACATCAGGCCTTCGGTGACGCCGGCGACCCACATCGAGCCGACGTACAGCACCACGCCGAAGCAGTGCAGCCAGAAATGCCATTCCATCGCCTTCTGCGAATACATCTTCGGCTGGCCGAGCGCGCGCGGCGCCATGGCGTAGAGCGAGCCGATGGTGATCATCGCCACCCAGCCCAGCGCGCCGTTGTGCACGTGCGCCACAGTCCAGTCGGTGTAGTGCGAGAGCTGGTTGACGGTCTTGACCGCCATCATCGAGCCCTCGAACGTGCTGCCCGCGTAGAAGACCAGCGACAGCACCATGAACTTGGCGGCCGGGTCGACCTTGAGCTTGGGCCAGGAGCCGTTGAAGGTCATCAGGCCGTTGGCAGCCGAACCCCAGCTGGGCATCAACAGCACCAGCGAGAAGGCCATGCCAACCGACTGCACCCAGTCCGGCAGCGCGGTGTACATCAGGTGGTGCGCGCCGGCCCACATGTACACCGAGATCAGTGCCCAGAAATTGACGATCGAGAAGCGGTAGCTCCACAGCGGCTGTTGCGCCTGGCGCGGCACGAAGTAGTACATCATCCCGAGGAAGCCGGCGGTCAGGAAGAACGCCACCGCGTTGTGGCCGTACCACCACTGCACCATCGCATCGACCACGCCCGAGTAGATCGGGTAGGACTTCGACAGCGACACCGGCAGCACCAGGTTGTTGACGATGTGCAGCAGGCCGACCGCGATGATCCACGCGCCGTAGTACCAGTTGGCCACGTAGATGTGGCGGATGCGCCGGCGCGCCAGCGTGCCGAAAAACACTACGCCCAGGCTCACCCACACCACCGCAATGATGATGTCGACCCACCATTCGGGCTCGGCGTATTCCTTGCTCTGGGTCAGACCCAGCGGCATGGTGATCATTGCCGCGAGGCAGGCGACCTGCCAGCCCCAGAAAGTGAACGAGGCGAGCTTCGGATAGGCCAGCCGCGTGTGGCCGGTGCGCTGGACCACGTAGTAGCAGGTGCCGATCAGCGCCGAGCCACCGAAGGCGAAGATCACGCCGAAGGTGTGGTCGGGCCGGATGTGGCTGAACGTCAGCCAGGACGTATCGAAATTGAACAGTGGCCACGCCAGCTGTGCGGCGGCGAGCACGCCGACCGACATGCCGACGATGCCCCACACGGCCGCCGCCAGCAGGAACTGACGCACGACCTTGTCGTTGTAGTACTCGGTGTTGGGCATGGATGTTTCCCGGGGAAATGCCGCCTATTTTCCGGGCGCGGCCGCTCGCTTCGCTTGACCTGAGTCAAAGCGCCGCGGCAAACGGACGCGTCGGCGATGCGGTCGGTTGTCGCACAGGCCATGCGCGTCGCGAACGAGCCTTGGCCGGCGTCTGTCGGAACCTGTGCGCCGCATGTTCCGGTTGGCGCGTCGCCGCGCGGTGAACCTGCGCGTGACCGGATCGCATCCGACCGCGCCTGATTTGAATCAGGGCGCCCGTTGGCGTGAGCGGCCATGCTTGCGGGCAGTGAAAGTCGGGTACCGCCCATGACGCACGTCGTCACTGAGAACTGCATCAACTGCAAGCACACCGACTGCGTGGATGTGTGTCCGGTCGATGCCTTCCACGAGGGGCCGAATTTCCTGGTCATCAATCCTGACGAATGTATCGATTGCACGCTCTGCGTGGAGGAGTGCCCGGTGGGCGCGATCTTTCCCGAACTGGACATCCCTGCCGGCCAGGAGGGCTTCCTGGCGATCAACGCCGAACTGGCGCTCGAGTGGCCGGTGATCACGACCAAGGTTCCCGCGATGGATGACGCCGAGCGCTGGGACGGCGTACCCGGCAAGCTGCCACTGCTCAAGCGTTGATGACGCCGCTGGCTGTTCCTCTTCCCTCGGGGAGCGGGTTGGGGTGAGGGGCCGGGCTCGCGGGGATGCCCGCAGTAGCGCTGCCTTGCTTGTCGTGCCCGCGACTGGGCTCGCCTGCCGCGGGCTTCCGATCGCCTGCCGGCGCTCGGGTCACTTTCTTTGCTGGCCCAAAGAAAGTGACCAAAGAAATGGCCTGCTAAGCCCGGTGAGGGATAAGAGCTAGGTGCCGTCTCGCTTTGCTCGGTCAGTCGCTTGCTCTTAGAGGAGCTGCCGCCGCTTCACCGCGGGCGCTCGGGAGCTGAGGCAAGAGGGCTTGCGCGTTTGGGTGCGCGAGCTCCGCACTTTGCTCCCTCTCCCCTCCGGGGAGAGGGCTGGGGTGAGGGGCCGGGGCTCGCGGGGATGCCGGCAAGAGCGGCTGCCTCCCTTTTCCCTTCGAAGGCTCGGATGAGGGGCGGGACTGGCCGCGAAAGCAGGAAAAGGCGACGCCGCCGCTTGATCAAGAAAGGGGAAGATGAGGCCCGGGCGAGCCTCAACCCTTCTGCGGCACCCGTCGCAGGTTCAGTGCGTAACCGATCGCCAGCACCAACGCGACGACCGCTTGTGCCGCGACCGACTGCCATGTCGGATAGATGCCCAGCAACTCGATCCGCGGCAGTGGCGCCACGTGCACGCCGATCCAGCCCGCTTCCTGCAGTGCGGCGATGCCCTTGCCGGTCAGCACCACTGCCAGCAGGGCGATCAGCGCGGAGCTGGCGGAGAAGAACTTGCCCAGCGGCAGTCGCCGGCTGGTGCGCAACAGCAGCCAGGCGATCGCGGCGAGGGTCAGCGCGCCGGTGCCGATGCCGCCGAGCAGCCAGCCGCGTGGGCCCTCGTTCCACATGGCGACGTAGAAGAGGATCGTTTCGAACACTTCGCGGTAGACCGAGATGAATGCCAGGCCGAACAGGAACCAGGCCGAGCGGTCCAGCGTGGCTGCCATCTTGGCCTTCAGGTACGCCTGCCAGCGGCCACCCACGCTCTTGCGGTGCATCCACAGGCCCACGCACAACAGCACAGCCGCGGCGAACAGCGACGACAGCCCTTCGGTCAGTTCGCGCCCTGCGCCGCTGATTGCCACCGCGTAGCTCGCCACCGCCCAGGTGGCCAGGCCGGCGAGCAGCGCCAGGCTCCAGCCGGCGTGCACGTAGCGCAGCATCGCCGGACGCTCGGCCTTGCGCAGGAAGGCGAGCAGCGCGACTACCACCAACAGTGCTTCCAGCCCCTCGCGCACCAGGATGGTCCAGGCACCAAGGAACGCCGAGGCGGCGTCGGCCGAGCCGCCGGCGAGGGTCGCCTGGGCGCGTTGCAGCAGGGCGTCGGCGGCCCGTTCGCGGGCCTCCACGTCGGCCTGGCCGCTGCTGACCGCGGTGCGGTAGGCGCCCATCGCGGTTTCCAGTTGGGAGCGCAGCGCGCCGTCGCGTGCATTCAGCTGAGGCTCGACCGGTTCGACCCCGTCCAGGTAGGCCGAGAGCGCCAGCCGCTGGGCCTCGCCACGATCGCCCTGGCGCCATGCGGCGAGGCTGGCGGC
Source organism: Frateuria sp. GZRR35 (assembly GCF_051900415.1). Taxonomy (NCBI): domain Bacteria; kingdom Pseudomonadati; phylum Pseudomonadota; class Gammaproteobacteria; order Lysobacterales; family Rhodanobacteraceae; genus Frateuria; species Frateuria sp. GZRR35. The sequence goes on along the minus strand of NZ_JBHZGL010000007.1, from coordinate 92,151 downwards.
CAGTTTCTCGCGCGCCAGCGCCAGGCCGGAGTGCGACTGCGGCAGCGCGTGCGGATAGGCACGCAGGTAACCCAGGATCGCGCGGGCCTGCTGCTCACCCAGTGCGGGGGCGAGATCGGCGACGCGGGCGCGCGAAAGCTCCTCCAGGTTGCCCAGGCGCTGACGGGCGAGCGCATTGTCCTTCCATGCGTGCACGCCTTCGCCGGCGCGGTGCGCGTAGGCAAGCGAGCCGACGTAATAGGCCAGCGACCAGCGGTCGTCGACCGACAGTTGATCGGCATAGGCCGTCATCGCGGTGCCGTTCACGCCGTGGGTGATCGCCTCGTACAGCGACAGCACGCTGCGCTGGTCGGCGCGCGTGCGGTCGGTGAAGTCGATCGGCGGCGGGTCGAGGTTCGCCGCGGCCGGGCCGTTGCCCTGGCCGTTGGCGCCGTGGCAGGCGGCGCAGGTCTGTTGATACAGCGCCGCGCCGCGCGCGAGGTCGGGCAGGCGCGAGGGCGCGGTGGGGACCGGGTAGGCGGCGAGCAGGGCGTCGGCCAGCGCGTGGGCCTGGCGCGCGACATCGGCGGTGGCGGCCTTGGCGTCGATCGAGTGCACCAGCCCAGTGGCCTGCGCCTGCAGCGCCGGCGACGCCGGGCTTGCCGGAAATTGCGCCAGGCGCTGGCGCACGGTGGCGGCGAACTCGCGCATCTCGGCATATTCGGAGGCGCTGACGACGTTGCCGTCATGCACCGCGCCGGCGTAATCGGTGGCCAGATAGTCGAGCATTTGCCAGGTCTGACTGACCGTGGCCGGTGCCGGCAGGGCGGTCGTGGTGGCCGCGGCGGGGCTCGTGGGCAGGGCCCGGGCGAAGGTGGGGCACCCGGCCGCCAGCAGGGTGCAGGCCAGCATCCATGCCGACGCCTTGTTGAGAATGCCTATCATTGCCTAAGTATAGGCTGGAACCGCCCGGGCGGCGTGAGGCGTGTCCGCATGCCGCAGCCGCGGGAATCGACCGCCGTTGCGCCCGGAACAAAAAAGGCCGGGACCCGACGGTCCCGGCCCTTCGCTGCGCGCCGGCTCCGCAGGGAGCCGGCAGGCGCCGGTTACTTGGCCACCACGCGCACCATTTCCAGGCACTTGTTCGAGTAGCCCCACTCGTTGTCGTACCAGCTGACCAGCTTGACGAAGGTGGGATCGAGCGCGATGCCGGCGTCGGCGTCGAAGATCGAGGTACGGGCATCGCCGCGGAAGTCGGTGGCGACGACCTTGTCCTCGGTGTAGCCCAGGACGCCCTTGAGCGCGCCTTCGGACTGTGCCTTCATCTCCGCGCAGATCTCGGCGTAGGTCGCCGGCTTTTCCAGCTCGACGGTGAGGTCGACCACGGATACATCCGAGGTCGGCACGCGGAAGGACATGCCGGTGAGCTTCTTGTTGAGCTCGGGGATCACCACACCCACGGCCTTCGCGGCACCGGTGGAGGAGGGGATGATGTTCTCCAGGATGCCGCGGCCGCCGCGCCAGTCCTTGTTGGACGGGCCGTCCACGGTCTTCTGCGTGGCGGTGGCGGCGTGCACGGTGGTCATCAGGCCGCGCTTGATGCCCCACTTGTCGTTAAGCACCTTGGCCACCGGCGCCAGGCAGTTGGTGGTGCACGAGGCGTTGGAGATGATCGTCTCGCCGGCGTACTTCTGGTGGTTCACGCCGTAGACGAACATCGGCGTGTCGTCCTTGGACGGGGCCGACTGGATGACCTTCTTCGCGCCCGCGTCGAGGTGCTTCTGGCAGGTTTCCTTGGTCAGGAACAGGCCGGTGGACTCGATCACCACATCGGCGCCGACCTCGTCCCACTTCAGGTTGGCCGGATCGCGCTCCTGCGTGAGGCGGATGCGCTTGCCATTGACCACCAGCTGCCCGTCCTCGATCGACACCTCGCCCTTGAAGCGGCCATGCACGGAGTCATAGCGCAGCATGTAGGCCAGGTAGTCGGGCTCGAGCAGATCGTTGATGGCGACGATTTCGATGTCCGCGAAATTCTGCACGGCGGCGCGCAGCACGTTGCGGCCGATGCGGCCGAAGCCGTTGATCGCGACCTTGATGGCCATGGGCAAGCATCCTCTTGGGTTCAGTGAAGCGGTGGAGCGGCGACGTTTCGGGTCACCTGAAACGTCCATTTTAGCGCCGAATGCGGTCACGGGACCGTATACCGCCCGGCCCGCTTCGCGCGGCACCTGCCTGTCTGGGCAGCTATCGACATGGCCGCTGTGTCGCGGCTGCTTGTGCAAGCCATGCACGCCATACTTCCCAACGAGCACCGATTCCAACGGAGCGCCGCCATGCAGGCACAGATCACCCCCTTCTTCCACGCGGCCACCTCCACCTGGAGCTACCTGCTGTGCGACCCGGCCACGGGCCACGCGGCGATCATCGACGCGGCACTGGACTTCGATGCGGCCAGTGGGGAGGTCGGCCATGCCAGCGCAGCGGCCATCCTCGACGCGGCCGCACGCGCCGGCGCGCAGGTGCGCTGGATCCTCGAAACCCACGCCCACGCTGACCACCTTTCCGCCGCCGCGTGGCTGAAAGAGCGCACTGGAGCGCACACGGCGATCGGTGCCGGCATTACGCAGGTGCAGGAAACTTTCCGCCAGCGCCTGGGCCTGGCCGCCGACGAACCGCATCTGGACGGCAGCGCCTTCGACCGGCTGCTGCACGATGGCGACGAACTGCCACTGGGCGAGCTGGCGATCCGCGTGATCGCCACGCCCGGCCATACCGCCGACAGCGTGAGCTATCTGATCGGCGATGCGGTATTCGTCGGCGACACGCTGTTCTCGCCGGCCGCCGGTTCGGCGCGCTGCGATTTCCCCGGTGGCGATGCGCACGCGTTGTTCCGATCGGTGTGGCGGATCTACGGCCTGCCCGCGACGCGCATGTTCCTGGCGCACGACTACCCACCGGCGGGCGAGGCGGTGCGGGCGGAAGTGCCGATGGCCGAGCAGCGCCAGTCCAACAAGCACATCCGCGAGGGCGTGGACGAGGCCAGCTTCGTCGCCATGCGCCAGCAACGCGACGCCGGATTGCCTCCGCCGCGGCTGCTATGGCCAGCGCTGCAGGTGAACATCCGCGGTGGTCGACTGCCATTGCCCGAAGCCAACGGCCAGCGCTACTTCAAGCTGCCGTTGCAATCGCGCGACTAAGACGCTGTGGCACACTCGCCCGCCCGCCAAGTCTGCACTCGCCGTCGATGATCGCCCTGCGCCGTACCGCCGTTTTCCTGCTCGCCTGTGTTCTGCTGGTTCCCAATGCCCACGCCTGGGGGCCGGACGGCCATCGCATCGTGGCCGAACTCGCCCAGCGCCACCTGAGCCCCGCCGCCGAGGCGCAGGTCGAGCGGCTGCTGGCTCCCGAGCACACCCGCCGGCTGGCCGACGTGGCCACCTGGGCCGACGACGTCCAGGACGATTCCGCGCAGCAGGCGCTGTGGAAGGCCACGCGCGGGATGCACTACATCAACTTTGCCAATCGCGATTGCGATTACCAGCCTCCGCGCGACTGCCGGCAGGGGCGCTGCGTCGTCGCAGGCCTCGAGCACTACGTGGCCGTGCTGGGCGACCGCAACCAGAGCGATGCGGCCCGCCGCGAGGCGCTGAAGTTCGTCGTGCACTTCGTCGGCGACGTGCACCAGCCACTGCACGCCGGCTACCGCCCCGACAAGGGCGGCAACACCTACCAGGTGCAGTTCCAGGGCAAGGGCAGCAACCTCCACCGCGTGTGGGACTCGGGGATGCTGCGCACGCGCGGGCTGGACTGGCAGCACTACGCCCAACGGCTCGATGCGCGCCCGATGGTCGCATTGCCGCCCGACCGCGCCACGCCGTTCGTGGCCTGGGCGGAGGAATCCTGTCGTCTGACACGCGACCTCTATCCGGACGGCCATACGGTTGGCGCCTCCTACCTGGAGGCCGAGCTGCCGCTGGCCGAGAAGCGCCTGCGCCAGGCGGGGCGGCGGCTGGCCCAGTTGCTCAATCGCACGCTGGGGTGAGTGCCTCGCCTTTTTCCGGATAGGGCGGGGCGCAAGGCCAGGGCCGGGATGGGTGTCCCGTCACACTGCATACGATTGCACCCGGGCCGCCCTCTCGCCGGCATCTGCTAGCCTCGCCGGCATGAACGCCGAAAACCACCTGCGCCGCACCAAGATCGTCGCCACCTTAGGTCCCGCCACCGACGCGCCGGGCATGCTCGCGCGGCTGATCGCCGAGGGCGTGGACGTGGTCCGCCTCAACCTCTCGCATGGCCAGCCGCAGGACCACCGCGCGCGCGCCATGGCGGTACGCGAGGCGGCGCAGGCGGCCGGACGCGAAGTGGGCATCCTGGCCGACTTGCAGGGTCCCAAGATTCGCATCGAGAAATTCGCGCACGGCCCGATCGAGCTGCACCCGGGCGATCCGTTCGTGCTCGACTGCGCGCCCGACGCCCCGGCTGGCGACAGCACCCGCGTCGGCGTCAGCTACCACCAGCTTCCGCAGGACGTGGCCGCCGGCGACGTGCTGCTGCTGGACGACGGCCTGGTCGCGCTGCGCGTGGTCGCGGTCGAAGGCGCGCAGGTGCGCTGCGAGGTGCTGATCGGCGGCAAGCTGTCCGACCGCAAGGGCCTCAACCGGCAGGGGGGCGGCCTCTCCGTGTCCGCGCTGTCGGACAAGGACCGCGCGGATATCCAGCTGGCCGCCGAAATCGGCGCCGATTTCCTTGCTGTCTCGTTCGTGCGTTCGGCCGCCGACATGGAACAGGCCCGCCGTCTGCTGCGTGAGGCCGACGGCCAGGGCGCGCTGGTCGCCAAGATCGAGCGCGCCGACGCCATTCCCGTGCTGGGCGAGATCATCGATGCCTCCGATGCCGTGATGGTGGCGCGCGGCGATCTGGGCGTGGAAATCGGCGATGCCGAATTGCCCGGCCTGCAGAAGAAGATCATCCGCGAAGCGGTCGCCCGCAACCGCGCGGTGATCACCGCCACGCAGATGCTGCAGTCGATGGTCACCGCGCCGATCCCGACCCGCGCCGAGGTGCTCGACGTCGCCAATGCGGTGATCGACGGTACCGATGCGGTGATGCTTTCGCAGGAGACCGCCGCCGGTGCGCATCCGGACGTGGCGGTGGCCGCCATGCGCCGTATCTGCCTGGGCGCCGAGCGCCAGTTCGAGCCGAAGGAAGACCTCTCCACCGCGGTGCACCGGCTCGATCGCGCCGACCAGGCGATCGCGCTGGCCGCGATGGTGCTGGCGGGCCAGCTCGGCGTGCGCGCATTGATCGCGCTGACCGAGTCCGGCGCTACTGCGCAATGGCTTTCGCGCTATCGCAGTGCGGTGCCGATCTATGCGCTCTCGCCGTCCGCCGACGCGCGCCGGCGCATGCTGCTGCTGCGCGACGTGCAGCCGGTCGCCTTCACCGAGGTCAGCCAGAGCTCGGCGGCCAACGCACGCGAGGCGGTGCGCCAGCTGTTCGCCCAGGGCAAGCTCGCCGAGGGCGACCGCGTGGTGCTGACCCAGGGCGACCGCGTCGGCGCCGGTGGCGGCACCAACACGCTCAAGCTGTTGCTGGTTGGCGCCGAGGGCATCGTCGAGAGCCTGCGGGACCTTTAAGCACGGTTCTTCGCCTCCTGTCCCCTCCGAAAAGAGGATCGAGGTGAGGGGCCGGGCTCGCGGGGCAGCTCATCAGCCTTGCCAACAGCCTTCCAAAAGCCCCGCGCGCCGCCAGTTTCCCGCAACAGCCGCCCCTCGCCCCAGGCCTCTCCCCCGGAAGGGAGAGGGCGCCAACGCCGCGGCCATGCCCTGCGGCGCTACACTGGCCAGCCCCACGCCAGGAGGTTGCCATGAACCCGACCGTCCGCCGTCTCCTCTTCGCGACGCTGCTGGCCGCCGGCCTGCCGGCCGCGGCGCAGTCGCAGCACCGGGTCGATCCGCAGCACCTGTACGACTACTGGATCCTCTTGAACCAGAACGTTGCCGTCGACGTGCCCAACAGCGCACGCAACGTCAACCAGCCCGGCTGCGCCGCGGTGAGCTACATGATCGGTTCCGACGGTGTGCCGCGTAACCTCAAGGTCGAGAAAGTGGTGCCCAAGGGCGACTTCGGCCAGATCGCCATGAGCGCGGTCTCCAACTTCCGCTACGGCCCGTCGCTGTCCAACCAGAACCATGATCCGGTGGATACCTACTACGTGGTGCCGTTCAACGCGCCTTCCGACGCCGCCGGCCAGAAGCAGGTCATGGCTCCGTGCCAGTTGCCCGGCTACACAAACTAGTCTTGCCGCGCCGTCACCACGGCGTTGACACCAAGTCGTTATAATCGGCGGTTCTTTGAACTGCCGTCCCGTCCGGGGCGGCCAAATCCATTGCGGTGACCCCGCCCCGTCTGCACGGAGTCGTTTCATGAGCATCGAAGATCTCGAAAGCATCGCCCAGGCGATGGTCGCGCCCGGGAAGGGCATCATCGCCATCGACGAGTCGACCAACACGATCAAGAAGCGCTTTGAGGCGGTCGGCATCGAGAACACCGAAGAGAACCGCCGCGCCTACCGTGAGCTGCTGCTCACCGCGCCGGGCCTTTCCGAGCACATCTCCGGCGCGATCCTGTTCGACGAGACGATCCGCCAGAAGACCAAGGATGGCGTGCCCTTCACCGAGGTGATGAAGAAGAACGGCATCATCCCGGGCATCAAGGTCGACAAGGGTCCGGTGCCGCTGGCCGGCTTCCCGGGCGACGTGGTCACCGAGGGCCTGGATGGCCTGCGTGACCGCCTGGCCGAGTACGTCAAGCTGGGCGCGCAGTTCGCCAAGTGGCGCGCGGTGATCAACATCTCCGACGACAACCCCAGCTCGACCGCGATCGAAGCGAACGTTCACGCGCTCGCCCGCTATGCGGCGCTGTGCCAGGAAGCCGGCCTGGTGCCGATGGTCGAGCCGGAAGTGATCATGGACGGCGACCACTCGATCGAGGTCAGCTACGAAGTGCACGAGGCGGTGCTGCGCAGCCTGTTCAACGCGCTGTACGAGCAGAACGTGATGCTCGAGGGCACCATCCTGAAGGTCAGCATGGTCATCCCCGGCAAGGGTTGCGAGGAGCAGGCCGAAGTCGAGGAAGTGGCCGAGGCGACCGTGCGCGTGCTCAAGAGCACGGTGCCGGCCTCGCTGCCGGGCATCGTGTTCCTCTCCGGTGGCCAGACCGACGAGCAGTCGACCGCGCACCTGAACGCCATGAACCACATCGGCCCGCATCCGTGGCCGCTGTCGTTCTCCTATGGTCGCGCCATGCAGCAGGCGGCGCTCAAGCTGTGGTCCAAGGACATGAAGGCCAATTACGCCGAGGCGCAGAAGACGGTCGCCGCGCGTGCCAAGGAGAATGGCCTGGCGGCGCTGGGGCAGTGGAACGGCTGAGTTTCCAGGCCGGGTTTGTGAAAGAGGGCGCCGCAAGGCGCCCTTTTTTTGCTCTGCTCCCTCGCCCCTCCGGGGAGAGGGCTGGGGTGAGGGGCCGGGGCTCGTGGGGCTGTCTGCGGGAGCGCTGCCTTGCTTGTCGTTCTTGCGCAGCCTCCCCGCGACTGGGCTCGCCTGCCGCGGGCTTCCGATCACCTGCCGGCGCTCGGGGGCTGAGCAGGAGGCAGCGGCCGGTCTGTGTGCTTGCGAAACTTGCTCCCGCTCCGAAGGGGCTGGCCAAAAAGAAGGGCGCCCGAGGGCGCCCTTCTTTTCAATGACGGCGCGTCCGTGCGCCCGCGGATCAGAACCGGTACTCGGCGCTGACCGATACCATGTTGGTATCGAGATCGACGTTGTTCTTCGATGCATCGTAGTGATCGTAGTTCAGGCCGATGCTGGCGTTGTTGCTGAAGTCATAGCCCACGCCCGCGCCGGCGTACCAGCTGGTGTCGTCCAGGCTCTTGCGGACGGGGTTCACGTCATTGGACAGGCCGTGGCCCTTCCAGCTGTACAGGCCCGTGCGTGCGCTGACGTACCAGTTCGGCGCCAGGTTGAAATGGCCGTTCACGCCGGCGGTCCAGCCGTGCAGCTGCGAGCGGCCCTGCTCGATCACGTCATTGCTGTTGAAGATGTTCTTGACGTGGATGTTGCCCAGGTCGTTGTAGCCCACCTCGGCGCCCAGCGCCACGGACGGGGTGATCGCCCAGCGGTAGCCGCCGCCGATCGCGTAACCGGTGTCGTGGTCGTCGTACGGGCCGTTGTTGATCGTGGTGCGGCCCACGTTGCCGTTGACGAACCAGCCGTCGTTGTGGGTCGGCGCACTCTGCGCGAACGCGGCGGGAACGGCCAGCAGGCCAGCGGAAGCAAAGGCAAGGGCAAGCAGCGTCTTTTTCATGGGAGATTCTCCTGTTGTTGTGGCGATCGCGGGGATCGATCGCTTGCGTGCGCCAGATAAAGGGGATGGCGACACACGGTTCCTTGGATGCGGCCGGTGCGCGAAAGATTCAATGCGCATGAGAAACCCGGTAATTTGCGGTTAAGTTCCACGGTCCAAGTCGTATGGACGCCTGGACGTCCTTCTCCCGCTTCTAGAAGTAGAGGAAGGTGTTCGAAAAGCAGTCCCGGCCTCCAGGCGTGGCGCACGAACTTTGCGCAGGACCATTGGAACGGGCGCTACCTGAAGATCCGCGTTATCGCGTGCGTTCCGGTTAAGGCGAAATTAATCGCCGCGGCAAGGGCCTGTGCGCGGCAACGCGACAGCCATACCCCCGATCGGCGACAATTGGCGCTTTGCCGCTTGCCCGGAGATCCGACCGATGACCACCCGCCGCGAACTCGCCAACGCCGTGCGCGCCCTCGCCATGGACGCCGTCGAGGCGGCCAAGTCCGGCCACCCGGGCATGCCCATGGGGATGGCCGACATCGCCGAAGTGCTGTGGAACGATTTCCTCAAGCACAATCCGGCCGATCCGAAGTGGCCCAACCGCGACCGCTTCGTGCTCTCCAACGGCCACGGCTCCATGCTGCAGTACGCGCTCCTGCATCTGGCTGGCTACGACCTGCCGATGGCCGAGCTCAAGCGCTTCCGCCAGCTGCATTCGAAGACCGCCGGCCATCCCGAATACGGCCACACGCCCGGCGTGGAAACCACCACGGGCCCGCTCGGCCAAGGCCTGGCCAACGCCGTGGGCTTCGCGCTCGCGGAGAAGGTGCTGGCCGCGCACTTCAACCGTCCCGACCACACCGTGGTCGACCATCACACCTACGTGTTCCTGGGCGACGGCTGCCTGATGGAAGGCATCTCGCACGAGGCCTGCTCGCTGGCCGGCACCTGGGGCCTTGGCAAGCTGGTCGCGATCTACGATGACAACGGCATCTCCATCGATGGCGAGGTGCATGGCTGGTTCACCGACGACACCGCCAAGCGCTTCGAGGCCTACGGCTGGAACGTGATCCGCGGCGTCGACGGCCATGATGCCGAGGCGATCAAGCGCGCAATCACGCAGGCGACCGCGCAGAGCGGCAAGCCCACGCTGATCTGCGCCAGGACCATCATCGGCTTCGGCGCGCCGCACAAGCAGGGCAAGGAAGAAAGCCACGGCGCTCCGCTGGGCAAGGACGAGATCGCCGCCGCGCGGGAGCAGCTCGGCTGGAGCTACCCGCCATTCGAAATTCCCTCCGAGATCTACGCCGGCTGGGACGCCAAGGCGGCCGGTGCCAAGCGTGAGCAGGAGTGGAACGCCACGCTCGACGCCTACGCCAAGGCGCATCCGGAGCTGGCTGCCGAGTTCAAGCGCCGCCTCGCGGGCGAGCTGCCGGCCGACTGGGCCGACAAGGCGCAGGCCTACATCGCGAAGATGCAGGCCGAGGGCCCGGAAGTGGCCTCGCGCAAGGCCTCGCAGATGGCGCTGGACGCCTTCGGTCCGTTGCTGCCGGAACTGATCGGCGGCTCCGCGGACCTGGCCGGCTCCAACCTCACCAAGTGGAAGGGAAGCAAGGACGCCGGCAACGGCAACAGCAGCGAAGGCCAGGGCAACTACGTCTACTACGGCGTGCGCGAGTTCGGCATGACTGCGATCGCCAACGGCCTGGCGCTGCACGGCGGCTTCATTCCCTACGACGCCACCTTCCTGGTGTTCTCCGACTACGCGCGCAACGCCGTGCGCATGAGCGCGCTGATCCCGGCGCACGCCATCCACGTCTACACCCACGACTCGATCGGCCTGGGCGAGGACGGTCCGACCCACCAGCCGGTCGAACACCTGGCCAGCCTGCGCTACATCCCGAACAATCAGGTGTGGCGCCCGTGCGATGCCGTCGAGTCGGCCGTGTCCTGGAAGGCCGCGATCGAGCGCAAGGGCAACCCGGCCTGCCTGGTGTTCTCGCGCCAGAACCTCAAGCACCAGCAGCGCAGCGAGCAACAGGTCGCCGACATCGCGCGCGGCGCGTACGTGCTTTCCGATCCGGCCGACACCAAGTTCAAGGCGATCATCATCGCCACCGGCTCGGAGGTGGAGCTGGCCATGGAAGCGGCGCGCACGCTGGGCCAGCAGGGCGTGCCGGTGCGCGTGGTGTCGATGCCCTGCACCGAGGTGTTCGACGAGCAGCCGGCGGAATATCGCGAGGGCATCCTGCCGTCGTGGTGCCGCGCACGCGTGGCGGTGGAAGCGGGCACGGCCGACTACTGGCGCAAGTACGTGGGCCTGGACGGCGAAGTCATCGGCATGACCGGCTTCGGCGCCTCGGCGCCCGCGCCACAGCTGTTCGAGCACTTCGGGTTCACCGTCACCAACGTGGTGGACGCAGTCAAGCGCACCATCGGCTGATTGCCACCGCGTGGCGGCTCATGTAGGAGCGCACCTGTGCGCGACCACGATGCATGGCGGTCGCGCACAGGTGTGCTCCTACAAGGGACCTCGAAAACTCGGCAAGCTTCAGGCTCCTGCGACTATCCCGCGAAAGGGGATTGTTCGAGGCTCCCCCACCAGGGCGGTGGCCGTCAGGCGCTGAGGCCGAGCAGCGTACCCAGTTCGCCCGGCGTGGCGGCAACGGCCGCGGCACCGGCCTGTTCCAGCTCCGCGCGGCTGCCGAAGCCCCACAGCACGCCGATGCCGCGCACGCGGTTGGCCACCGCGCCTTCGATGTCGAAATGGCGGTCGCCGATCATCACCGTCTCTGCCGCGTTCGCGCCGAAGTCGGCCATGGCGGCGGCGATCATGTCGGCCTTCTCGCTTTGCGCGCTGGACGGATCGGGTCCATACAGACGCAGGAAGGCGTGGCCGAACGGCAGTTGCGCCAGGATCGGCTCGGCATGCCGGTGCGGCTTGCCGGTGACGATGGCCAGCTGGTGACCTGCATCAAGCAGCCGGCCGATCAACAGTTCGATGCCCGGATAGACGCTGTGCTCGCGCCAGCCGTGCGTGTCGAAGCGCTCGTGGTAATGCTCGACCGCCGCCTCGACGCGCGCCGCGTCATGGCCCAGCAGCGGCGCGAAGCTGTGTCGCAGCGGTGGGCCGATCCAGCGGCGCAGTTCCTCCGTGCCCGGGATCGCCACGCGCAGGCGTTCCAGCGCGTGCTTCACGCACGCGGTGATGCCGTGCTCGGAATCGATCAGCGTGCCGTCGAGGTCGAAAAGGCAGAGCATCAGCCGTCCGCGCGTGCCTTGAGCGCGGACACCGCCGGCAGTTCCTTGCCTTCCAGGAACTCCAGGAAGGCGCCGCCGCCGGTGGAGATGTAGGACACCTTGTCGGCGATGCCGTACTTGTCCACCGCGGCCAGCGTGTCGCCACCACCGGCAATGGAGAACGCGCTGGAGTCGGCGATCGCATGCGCCAGCGTTTCGGTGCCCTTGCCGAAGGCGTCGAACTCGAACACGCCCACCGGGCCGTTCCACACCACCGTGCCGGCCTTGGCGATCAGCTCGGCATAGCGGCGCGCGGTCTCCGGGCCGATGTCCAGGATCATTTCACCGTCCTTGACCGCATCGACCGGCTTGACCGTAGCCGGCGCGTTGGCGGAGAACTCCGGCGCCACCACCACGTCGACCGGCAGCGGCACCTCGGCCCCGCGGCGCTTGGCATCGGCGATCACCTTCTTCGCCGCATCGATCAGGTCCGGCTCGTACAGCGAATTGCCCACGCCATAGCCGGCCGCTGCGATGAACGTGTTGGCGATGCCGCCGCCCACGATCAGCTGGTCGACCTTGCCGATGAGGTTGTCGAGCAGGGTAAGCTTGGTCGACACCTTGGAGCCGGCCACGATAGCCAGCAGCGGGTGCGCCGGCTGTTCCAGCGCCTTGCCGAGCGCGTTCAGCTCGGCCCAGAGCAGCGGGCCGGCGGCGACCTGCGGCGCGAAGCGGATCACGCCGTGGGTGGAAGCCTGCGCGCGATGCGCGGTGCCAAAGGCGTCCATGACGAACACGTCGCACAAGGCCGCGTACTTCTTCGAAAGCGCCTCATCATCCTTGCCTTCGCCGGCGTTCATGCGGCAGTTCTCCAGCACCACTACCTCGCCTTCGGCGACATCCACGCCGTCGAGGTAATCGGCGACCAGGCGCACCGGCGCGCCGAGCTTGTCGCCCAGCCAGCTGGCCACCGGGGCGAGCGAGGATTCGGCGTCGAACTGCCCTTCCTTCGGGCGACCCAGGTGCGAGAGCACCATCACCTTCGCGCCGGCGTCGCGCGCCGCCTTGATGGTCGGCAGGGCGGCATCCAGGCGCTGCGTCGAGGTGATGCGGCCCTCGTCGATCGGCACGTTCAGGTCTTCGCGGATCAACACGCGCTTGCCGCGCAACTCCAGATCGCTCATGCGGGTGATGGACACGGCGCCACTCCTCGGAAAGGGGATTGCAATTCAATCGGATGCGCCCGGGGAGGGCGCGAACCGCCTATTGTCCGGCGCGGGTTCCGATGATGCAACGCCGCAAGGCGGTGCGCCGCCTCAGACGCGCGTGCTGGCGTCCGCCCGGTTTATCCTGCCGGTCACTATCGGCAGGGAGAATCCCATGGCAGCGGAACTGTTGGCGTTGTACGGCTACTGGCGCTCCAGCGCGGTGTACCGCGTACGTATCGCGCTCAACCTCAAGGGGCTGCGCTACGAGACGCGCCCGGTGCACCTGCTGCGCGATGGCGGCGAGCAGCATGGCGACGCCTACCGCGCGCTCAACCCACAGCAGTTGATTCCCTGCCTGCGCGATGGCGAGCGGGTGATCACACAGTCGATGGCGATCATGGAGTACCTGGAAGAGACCGTCCCCGAACCGCCGCTGCTGCCGGCCGACGCGCGCAGCCGCGCTCGCGTGCGCGCGCTGGCGTTGGCGGTGGCCTGCGACATCCATCCGTTGGGCAACCTGCGTGTGCTGCAATACCTGGAGGGCGCGTTGGGCGCCGACGAGACGCAAAAACTGGCCTGGTCACGGCACTGGATCGAGGCCGGCTTCGAGGCGCTGGAGGCCATGCTGGCCAACAGCAGCGCCACTGGCCGCTACTGCCACGGCGACACGCCCGGCCTGGCGGATGCCTGCCTGGTACCCCAGGTGTACAACGCCATGCGCTGGCAGTTGCCGATGGATCGTTGGCCGACCATCGCGCGCATCCACGCCGCGTGCAACGAACTGGAAGCGTTCCAGCAGGCCATGCCCGAGCGCCAACCGGACGCGCCGTAGGGCTCAACTCACCAGCGATACCCGCGGTGCTCCCTCTCCCCTGCGGGGAGAGGGTCGGGGTGAGGGGCCGGGGCTCGCCGGGATGCCTTCGAGAGCGGTGTCTTGCCTGTCGTCTTGCGCGGCCTCTCCGCGACTGGGCTCGCCTGCGGCGGGCTTCCGATCGCCTGCTGGCGCTCGGGTCACTTTCTTTGCTGGCCCAAGAAAGTAACCAAAGAAATGGCCTGGCTAAGCCCGGTGAGGGATAAGAGCTAGGTGCCGCCTCGCCTTGGTGGGTTGGTCGCTTGCTCTTAGAGGAGCTGCCGCCGCTTTACCGCGGGCGCTCGGAAGCTGAGGCAAGAGGACTTGCGGGCTTGTGTGCGCGATCGCCGCACTTGGCTCCCTCTCCCCTCCGGGGAGAGGGTTGGGGTGAGGGGTCGGGGCTCGCGGGGAACCTCCTTGCCAGGCCTTGCTTGCTCCCAGCGCTTGCGCCAGCTGCGTCGTCGCGAGGTGGACCCCTCACCCGGCCCTCTCGGGGGAACCGGTCGTCTGTCCACGGGGGCAATCAAGCCACCAGCGTCCCTCGCAAGTTCGTCTTCCTGCCACGAAGCAGCTCGGCGGTCGCCACGTGCAATGCCGTTTGTCCGCGCCATGGATGGGAAAAGCCCCTCCTCACGCCGGCGCGCGCACCAGCAGGACATCGGTGGGAATGGCCGGAACGATCCGCCGCGAGGTCCCACCCACCAGCAAGTGGAACGCCAGCCCACGGCGGAAGGCGCTGATCACCACCAGGTCGGCCTCCTTTTCCACCACGTATTCGCGCAGCATCACTTCCGGATGGCCATGCTCGACCAGTGGCAGCACCTGCGCCCGGACCTCGGCCGCCAGCGGCGTGTCGGCGAGGAAGGACTGCATCGTCGCCATCTCCATCCGCGCCAGCTCCTCGCCGTGTCCCGCGTCGAGCCACAGCGACTTGTAGGGGATATCCAGCACGTGCATCAGCGCCAGCCGGGCGGTGGGAAACCAGTGGGCGGATGCAATCAGCCCGTGGCGCGACTCAGCGGTGAAGTCGGTGCCTACCAGCACGTGCGCATAAGCGCCGTGCGGGCGCTCGCGCACCACCAATAGCGAGGCGGGCGACTTGCGCAGAAGGTATTCGGTGACATGGCCGAGCGTGCCCTGAGCCGGCATTTCACCGGCGCCGAGCACGATCAAGTCGCAACGCTCGCGTGTGGCGGCATCCAGAAGGGTGGCAGCCGGATCGCCCTCGGTCACGTGCAGCAGCAAGCCGGGCACGTCGCCCCCGAGGTCGCGACGCAGCTGTCGCTCGGCCATCGCCGCGGTAGTCGGCGCATGTCGCCAGGAGGGTGCGGCCGTCGTGGGCCAGCTGCCCTCGTTGCCTGGAGCCAGCACGTGCACGACGTGCAGCGTGGCCTGCCACTGCCGCGCCAGTTGCACGGCGCGATCCAGCGCGCGATCGCAACGGCTGCTCAGATCGGTCGCCAGCAGGATCCGCTGTGGCGGCAACGCTGACGGGACGGGGTCGTTCATGCGCGCTCTCCCGGGCCGCGGCGTGGGCATGGCGGCCTGTCCCGACTATAGGAGCTTTCCGGTGCCGCGGGACGGCCTGTAGACTCACTCTGACGGCCTTCCACCAGCACCCGCGCGCCCCGTTTCCCCAACGGATGCGCCGCGGCTGTTCGCGCACTGCCGCGCCGGTGGACGCCTCCTCCACGAACGGTGGCCTGATGCCCTACGACACAGCCTCGCTCGCCATCCTCTGCCTGCCGTTCGCGGCGAGCCTGGTGGCGCCGTGGCTGCGCGGGCGGCAGGCGGCGACCGGGTTGATGCTGGTGACCGCGGCGGTCGGACTGGTGCTGTCGGCCGCGCTGCATCCGGCGCTGGCCGACGGCACGGCGCTGCGCCACGTCGTGCGCTGGGTGCCCTCGCTGGGGCTCGAACTGGTGCTGCGGGTGGACGGCTTTTCCTGGCTGTTCCTGATGCTGGTCTGCGGCATCGGCCTGCTGGTGGGCATGTACGCGCGCTACTACATGCCGCCGGAGGATCCGCTCACGCGCTTCTACGCGCAGCTTTTGGCCTTCATGGGCTCGATGCTGGGCGTGGTGATGTCCGGCAACGTGATCCAGCTGGTGTTTTTCTGGGAGCTCACCAGCCTGTTCTCGTTCCTGCTGATCGGCTACTGGAACCAGGGCGCCTCGGCGCGCGAGGGCGCGCGCATGGCGTTGATCGTCACCGCTGGCGGCGGCCTGTGCCTGTTCGCCGGGATGATGCTGCTGGGGCGCATCGCGGGAAGCTATGACCTGGACGCAATCCTCGCTGCCGGCGAGCGCGTGCGCGCCTCGGCGCTGTACACGCCGATGCTGGTGCTCGTGCTCCTGGGCGCGCTGACCAAGAGCGCGCAGTTCCCGTTCCACTTCTGGTTGCCGCAGGCGATGTCCGCGCCCACGCCGGTGTCTTCGTTCCTGCACTCGGCGACGATGGTCAAGGCCGGGGTGTTCCTGCTGCTGCGCTTCTGGCCGGTGCTCTCGGGCACCGACGCGTGGTTCTGGATCGTCGGCGGCGCCGGCCTGCTCAGCCTGTTGCTCGGCGCGGCGGCGGCGGTGTTCCAGCGCGACCTGAAAGCCGTGCTGGCCTACTCGACGATCAGCCATCTGGGGCTGATCACCATGCTGCTCGGCCTGGGCAGCGCGCTGGGCGCGGTCGCGGCGATCTTCCACATCGTCAACCACGCTACGTTCAAGGCCTCGCTGTTCATGGCCGCCGGCGCGGTCGACCACGAGGCCGGTACGCGCGACCTGCGTCGGCTCGGCGGCCTGCGCCACGCCATGCCGATCACCGCCACGCTGGCGGTGATCGCCGCGGCGGCGATGGCCGGCGTGCCGCTGCTCAACGGGTTCCTTTCCAAGGAGATGTTCTTCGCGGTAGCGGTGTCCACGCACCGCGGCCCGGTGGTGGACGTGCTGTCGGCCTCGATCGCGGTGCTGGCCAGCGCCTTTTCGGTGATCTATTCGCTGCGTTTCGTGGTCGGCGTGTTCTTCGGTCGGCCGCGCTCGGTGCTGCCGCGCCAGCCGCACGAGCCGCCGCGCTGGATGCGCCTGCCGATCGGCCTGCTGGCGCTGGCCTGCGTGCTGGTGGGCGTGCTGCCGGCACGGGTGATCGGGCCGTTCCTGCATGCGGCGGCGCGCGCGGTGCTGGGGGCGGACACGCCGGCGTTCGATCTCAAGGTGTGGCATGGGCTGAACGCGCCGCTGCTCATGAGCGCAGTGGCATTCGCCGCCGGTTGCGTGACCTACGCGGTGTTGCGACGCTGGTTCGCCGCGCGCGACACCGTGCCGCTGCTGGGGCGGCTGAGCGGGCGGCTGCTGTTTGAGCGCGCGCTGGCGTTGCTTACCTCGACTTTGCCGGGCGCGCTGGAGCGCACCTTCCCCGGGCGCCGGCTGCAGCCGCAACTGCTGTTGATCGTGCTGGCGGCGATGGTCGCCGCAGGGCTCGCGATGTGGGGCACGCCGCTGCGTTTCGGCCTGCGCGCCTCGGGCGTGGACCCGGCCTTCGCGCTGCTGTGGCTGCTCGGCGGCGCCTGCGCCGTGGGTGCGGCGTGGCAGGCCAAGTTCCACCGGCTGGCCGCGCTGCTGCTCACCGGCGGTGCCGGGCTGGTGTCGTGCGTGAGCTTTGTGTGGCTGTCGGCGCCGGACCTGGCCGCGACCCAGCTGCTGGTGGAGGTCGTCACCACCATCGTGATCCTGCTCGGGCTGCGCTGGCTGCCCAAGCGCATCGTGGGACTGTCGCCGGACACGCCGCGCGCGCGGCTGCGCCGGTACCGCGATGCGCTGGTCGCGGCCGCCGCAGGGCTGGGCCTGGCGGCGCTGGCCTACGCGGCGATGCGCCATCCGGTGGCCGACTCGATCTCGCATTTCTTCCTGGAGCGTGCCTACAGCGAAGGCGGCGGGCGCAACGTGGTCAACGTGATCCTGGTCGACTTCCGCGGTTTCGACACGCTGGGCGAGATCACCGTGCTCGCGATCGTGGCGCTCTCGGTCTTCGCGCTGCTGCGGCGCTTCCGCCCGGCCGCCGAGAGCGTGGACGCGCCCGCGCAGCAGCGCCTGCAGGCGGCCTGGGATGCGGCCGCCGGCGCGGATGCGCGGCCGGCGCTGGCCGATTACCTGCGTATCCCGGGGCTGATCATCCAGTTGATGGCGCCGGTGATCGTGCTGTTCGGCGTGCACCTGTTCCTGCGCGGGCACGATCTTCCCGGCGGTGGTTTTGCCGCGGGCATCACCGTGTCGGTGGCGTTGATCCTGCTGTACATGGCGCGTGGCGCTCGCTGGGTGGAGACGCGCCTGCGCGTGGCGCCGGTGCGCTGGATCGGCGCCGGCCTGCTGCTGGCGGTGGCCACAGGCTTGGGTTCGATGCTGCTGGGCTATCCCTTCCTCACCTCGCACTCGCGTCACCTGGTGTTGCCGCTGCTGGGCGAGCTGCCGCTGGCCTCGGCGATGCTGTTCGACCTGGGCGTGTTCGGCGTGGTGGTGGGCGCGACCTCGCTGATGCTGGTGGCGCTGGCGCACCAGTCGCTGCGTCGGCCGCGCGCACCCGCCGACGACGCCCGGGAGGACCGCTGATGGAACTGGTGCTGGCCCTGGCGATCGGCCTGCTGGCGGGCTGCGGCGTGTGGCTGCTGCTGCGCCCGCGCACCTTCCAGGTGATCATCGGGCTGACCCTGCTGTCCTACGCGGTCAACCTGTTCATTTTCTGCATCGGCGGGCTGCGTACCGGCGCCGATCCGGTGCTGCGCGACGGTGCCGATCTCTCGCGGTACACCGACCCGTTGCCACAGGCGCTGGTGCTCACCGCGATCGTGATCGGCTTCGCTACCACTGCGCTGTTCCTGGTGGTGCTGCTGGCCTCGCGCGGGCTGACCGGCAACGACCACGTCGACGGCAAGGACGGCACCCCGTGAGCGCGCACCTGCTGGTGTGGCCGATCGTGTTGCCGCTCGCGGTCGGCGCGCTGCAGTTGTTGCTGGGCGAGCGCCGGCGCGGTGCGGTGGCGACGCTGGGCACGGCCTCCTGCGTGGCGCTGGTGGGGCTGGCCGTGGCGCTGCTGTTGCAGGTGAGCGCAGGTGATGAGCCGGCCGCGGTCTACCGCATCGGCGACTGGCCGGCGCGTTTCGGCATCGTGCTGGTGGCGGACCGGCTGTCGGCGTTGATGCTGCTGCTCACCGCGGTGCTGGCGCTGGCGCTGCTGCCCTGCGCCCTGGGACGGCGGCGGCAGCCGGGCGGGCCGGTGCAGCCGCTGGTGCAGTTCCTGCTGATGGGGCTCAATGGCGCCTTCCTCACCGGCGACCTGTTCAACCTGTTCGTGTTCTTCGAGGTGCTGCTGGCCGCCTCCTACGGGTTGGCGCTGTATCGGCCGGGCGCGCGGCGGGTCAGCGCGGGCATGCACTACATCGTGGTCAACCTGCTCGCCTCGATGCTGTTCCTGGTCGGGGTGAGCCTGATCTTTGGTGTCACCGGCACGCTCAACATGGCGGCGCTGGCGCAGCTGGTGCCGCAGGTGCCGGACAACACGCGCGCGCTGCTGCACGCCGGCGCGGCGATCCTGGGCATCGCCTTTTTGGTCAAGGCGGCGATGTGGCCGCTGGGCTTCTGGCTGCCCCGCACCTATGCCGCCGCGCCGCCGGCGGTGGCGGCGATGTTCGCGGTGATGACGAAGGTGGGCGTGTACGTGCTGCTGCGGCTCAGCCTGCTGCTGTTCGGCGATGGCGCCGGCGCCGCCTCGGCGCACTTCGGCGCCGATTGGCTGCTGTGGGGCGGGGCGGCGACGGTGGCGGTTGGCGTGGTCGGCATGCTGGGCGCGCGCGAACTGGGCAAGCTCGCCGGCTACAACGTGCTGGTCTCCTCCGGCAGCCTGCTTGGCGCAGTCGGCCTGCAGCAGCCGGCGGTGACGGCCGGCGCGCTGGCCTACCTGGTCGTCTCGACGCTGGCGATCGCCGCGTTCTTCCTGCTCGCCGGGCTGATTGCGCCGCGCGAGGACGCCGAGGGCGCCTCGCTGCTGGAAGCCTACGACCCGACGGGCATGGCGCTCTACGCCGACGAGGACGAAAGCCAGGCCGGCCTGCCCGCGCCGGTGGCCTTGCTGGGTGCGTGCTTCCTGGTCTGCGCGCTGGTGCTGGCAGGGCTGCCGCCGCTGTCCGGCTTTCTGGCCAAGTTCGCGTTGCTGGCGCCGATGCTGGGAGGCGGGGTCGGCGCGGTGACCCTGTTCGCGCTGATCGTGGCCGCCGGCCTGTGTACGGTGATCGCGATGTGCCGCACCGGTATCCAGATCTTCTGGGCCGACGAGGGCTGGGTGTTCCCCGCCATCCGCGCGGGCGAGGCGGCCTCGGTGGTGATCCTGCTGGCGCTGTGCCTGGGCCTGACCGTGCTGGCCGAGCTCCCGCTGCGCTACCTGATGGACACGGCGGCCCAGTTGCATGCGCCGGCGCACTACATCCGCGCGGTGCTGCCTTGAACCGCTTCGTACCGCATCCGCTGATGGCCAGCTTCCTGCTGCTGGCCTGGCTGCTGCTTCAGCAGAGCCTGGCGCCGGGCACCGTGCTGGCGGGCCTGGTGATCGCGCTGGGCCTGGCGTGGGCGTTCGGCAAGCTGCGTGCGCCGTCCGCGCGGGTACGCAACGCGCACCTGATGGTGCGGTTGCTGCTGCGGGTGATCCGCGACATCGTGCGCTCCAACCTTGCGGTGGTGGGCATCGTGATGCGCCGGCGCGGCCGTGTCGTTTCCGGCTTCGTCGAGATTCCGCTGGAGCTTACCGATCCCTACGGCTTGGCGGCGCTGGCCTGCATCATCACCTCGACGCCGGGGACGATCTGGGTGGACCACGATTCGCGCCGCAACGTGCTGCTGATCCATGTGCTGGACCTGGTCGACGAGTCGGTCTGGATCGACACGATCAAGCGGCGCTACGAGCAACCGCTCAAGGAGATTTTCCAATGAGCCACGGCTTCCTCGCGATCGCCGTGGTCGTCGCCCAGCTCCTGCTGCTGCTGGCGATGGCCTGCGCGATCATCCGCATGGTGCGCGGGCCGCGCGCGCAGGATCGCGTGCTGGCGCTGGATGCGCTCTACGTCAACGCGATGCTGCTGTTGCTGTCGATCGGTATCCGCACCGGCAGCGTGCTCTACGTGGAGGCCGGGCTGATCATCGCGCTGCTGGGTTTCGCCGGTACGGTGGCGTTTTCGAAATTCCTGCTGCGCGGGGAGGTGATCGAATGAATCATCTCGATGGCCTGCCGCCGTGGGCGGCCGTACTGGTCGGCGTGCTGGTGTTGCTGGGCGCCAGCTTCACCTTCATAGGCTCGCTGGGGCTGCTGCGGCTGCGTGACTTCTACAAGCGCGTGCACGCGCCGACGCTCGGCAGCACGCTGGGCACCTTCTTCATGGTGGCCGCGTCGGTGGTCTGCTTCTCGATACTGCAGGGCCGGCCGGTGCTGCACGTGATCCTGATCGGCGTGTTCCTTACTCTGACCACACCGATCACACTGATGCTGCTGGTGCGTGCGGCGCTGTATCGGCACCGCGTCGAGGAGGGAAAGCAGATGCCGCCGCGGTAAAAGCCTTGCCTGGCTGCTCTGCTCGGGAAGAGGGCGGGAGCGGGCTCGCGAAGGTGCTTGTTCGTGCGAAGGCGCCCTGATCCCTCTCCCCTCCGGGGAGAGGGCTGGGGTGAGGGGCCGGGGCTCGCGACGCTGCTTGCCCGTGCGAAGGGTGGCTGAGATCGTCGCCTGCTTCGGGCGGGTATTTCACCGCCAGCGTGGCCCCCTCACCCCAACCCGCTCCCTGGAGGGGAGAGTGAGCAAAGAAAAAGGGCGCATTGCTGCGCCCTTTCTTGTCCACTTGGCCTGAAACCTCAGAACCCCAGGCCGTATGGATCATTGCCGACCAGTTCGGTGGACTCGGCGCCGCCACCTTCGGACAGGCGGATCTTCAGCGCCAGCCCGTCGCGCGAGTCGGCCTTGGCCAGCGCCTCTTCCAGCTCGATACGACCACTCTTGTAGAGCTTGTACAGCGACTGGTCGAACGTCTGCATGCCTTCCTGCAGGCTGCGGTCCATCGCCTCCTTGATCTCGTGGATCTGGCCGCGGCGGATCATGTCGCGGATCAGCGGCGTGTTGAGCAGCACTTCCACCGCCGGCACGCGACGGCCGTCCTTGCCGATCACCAGGCGCTGGCTGATCACCGCGCGCAGGTTGAGCGCCAGGTTCATCAGCACGTTCTTGTGCGCCGATTCGGGGAAGAAGTTGAGGATGCGCTCGAGCGTCTGGTCGGCGTTGTTCGAGTGCAGCGTGGCCAGGCACAGGTGGCCGGTCTCGGAGAAGGCGACCGCCGCCTCCATCGTGTCGGTGTCGCGGATCTCGCCGATCATGATCACGTCCGGCGCCTCACGCATCGCGTTCTTCAGCGCCTCGTGGTAGCTGTGCGTGTCCAGCCCGACCTCGCGCTGGTTGATGATCGACTTCTTGTGCCGGTGCAGGTACTCGATCGGGTCCTCGATGGTGAGGATGTGGCCCGGCGAGTTGGAATTGCGGTGGTCGAGCATCGCCGCCAGCGTGGTCGACTTGCCCGAGCCGGTCGCGCCCACCACCAGGATCAGCCCGCGCTGCTCCATGATCAGGTCGCGGAAGATGGTCGGCAACTGGAGCTGGTCGATCGAGGGGATCTCGCTCTTGATCGCGCGGATCACCATGCCCACTTCGCCGCGCTGCTTGAACACGTTGATGCGGAAGCGGCCCGCTTCCTTCACCGCCAGCGCCATGTTCAGTTCCAGGTCGCGCTCGAACTGCGGCACCTGGCCCTCGTCCATCAGCGAGTAGGCGATCTTCTTGACCATGCCGCCGGGCAGGCCGGTGTTGCCAAGCGGGTAGAGCTTGCCCTCGACCTTGATGTTCACCGGGGCGCCGGTGGTCAGGAACATGTCCGACGCGCCCTTGTCTACCATCAGCTTGAGGAAGTAACCGATATCCACGAAGGACCCCTAAAAGTAATCGCGCCGCCGTTTGGCGCGTTGCAAAGCGAGATTATGCCTGCCCACAATACGCGGCGACACTGCGCGAGGACTGAGTGATGGTGCACATCTTTTCCCGGCCGCCCGGGCGCTTGAAGCGTATCGGCAGGGCGACGGGGGGCTTGACTCTGGGGCTGGCCATGCTGGCACTGGCCGGCTGCGCTACCGTGCCCCCGCCGGACGCGTCGATGAACCAGGCCCAGGCGCTGCTGCAGTCCGCGCGCGACGCCGGTGCGGCCGATTACGACCCGGTCGACCTCGGGTTCGCCCAGGCCAAGTTCCAGCAGGCGCAGACCGCCATGGCGGCCCGCAAGTACGCCGACGCCGCCAATCTGGCCGAGGAGGCCCGCGCCGACGCCGAACTGGCCCGCACCCGCGCCCAGCTGGGCAGCGCGAGGGCGCAGATCCAGGCCAAGGTCGAGGAGAACACCCGCCTGCGCGAGCAGACCGAGGCCCATGCTCAGCGGGCCCCGGCGCCCGCCCCGGCTTCCGCCAGCAGCTCGCCCGAGACCCTGCAGGACATGCCGGCCCCGTCGGCCTCGGTGCTGTCCGCGCCGCTGCCGCAGGACGGCGGCTTCCAGCCGATGCCCGCGCCTTCGACGAGCACCCAGACGAACGACGGAGGCCAGCGATGAAGCGCCTTGCCACCACCGCGTTGATCGGCCTGATGACGCTGGCCGGCCCGGCCCTGGCGCGTCAGGACGACATGGACGTGAACCGGCTCACTTCCAGCCTCAACCAGCTGGCCAGCGACCCTACCCTGGGCACCTACGCCCAGGCCGAGCAGGCGCTGGCGCATGCGGCGATCGACCGCCTGGAACAGGCCAGCCGCAGTGAACGCCCGCACGCGCTGTACCTGGCCGAACGCCGGGTCGATCTGGCCAAGGCGGCCGCGCAGCTGCAGGACGCCCGCGAAAAGCTCGACCAGCTCGACCGCGAGCATGCCCAGATCCTGCTGGAGGCCAGCCGCCGCGAGGCGGAAGCCGCCCGCATGGAGCTGGAGCGCCAGCGCATGCAGTACCAGATGGCTCAGGAAGAGGCCGCCCGCCTGCAGCAGCAGGGCATGGAGGCCTCGCAGGCCGCCGAGCAGGCGCGTGCGGAGGCCGAGCGGGCCAAGAAGCTGGCCGCCGCGCAGAGCCGCGTCGCCCGTGCCGCCCGCCGCGAGGCCGAAGCGGCCGCCCAGGCCGCGCGTGCCATGCGCTCGCAGATGCAGGGGGATGAATCCTCCGCGCCTGCGCCCGAAAAGCCCTCGCCGAAGAAGAGCTCCAGCAAGGGCACGAAGGGCCACTGAGCTTGGCCCTGTAGGAGCGCCCTTGGGCGCGACCGCCATCCCGGTCGCGCCCAAGGGCGCTCCTACAGGTGATGCCGCAACAGCCGAGCTCAACCGCACAAACCGCATCCCCCCGCGGGTTCCCGCGGTGGCTTGCGCGCCCCGGGGGGCGAGAGTAGGGTCAGGGCTGCCACGGCACACCCGTTCCATGGCTCACTGACCTGAAACATGCGCCCATTCCCCCCGCACTGTTGGTCCCTGTGTCGCTCCATGCGTACGGGGCGTGGGTGCGCGCGCTTCATCCGCCCGCGGGCGTGCCGATCACGCGCCCGCTCATCTCGCGAGGAGGTCGGATCATGTTCGAAAACCAGCAGCGTGACGATGTCGAAGCCTTGATGAAAGCCGACGCCGAATTCCGTCGGCTTTTCCAGCACCACCGCGAACTCAAAAGCAAGGTGCACGATGCCGAGATCGGCGTGCTTCCCATCGACGATGTCACCTTGGCCGGCATGAAGAAAGAAAAACTCCACGCCAAGGAACGCCTGCAACGCATGTGGGATGCGCGAGTCCCGCAGATCCACTGAAATCCTCCGTTTTCCTGGCGGCCCCGGCCCTTCTTCGCGAAGCGCCGGGGCCGCGTGTTTCTGGTCTTCGAAAACCGCAGGAGCGCCTGCGGCGCGCGACCGCCATGCCGGCGGCGCCCAGGGTGTCGCCTACAGCTTGCCCGGGCCGCTCGGTTATCATTCCGGGCTTGTCCAGCGCCTGCGGGCGCCGCCTTTTCGACGGAGTCGCCATGACGGTCAACCAAAGCGTGCTCGAGCTGATCGGGAACACCCCGATGGTGAAAGCCCAGCGGCTCGATACGGGGCTGTGCGAGTTGTTCCTGAAGCTCGAGAGCGCCAACCCAGGTGGATCGATCAAGGATCGCATCGGCCTGTCGATGATCGAAGGTGCGGAAAAGGCCGGCAGGATCAAGCCGGGCGCCACGCTGGTCGAGGGTACTGCCGGCAACACCGGCCTTGGCCTGGCGCTGGTCGCGCAGGCCAAGGGCTACCGATTGATCCTGGTGGTGCCGGACAAGATGAGCCGCGAGAAGATCTTCAACCTCAAGGCCATGGGCGCCGAGGTGGTGCTGACCCGCTCGGACGTCGCCAAGGGTCACCCGGAGTACTACCAGGACATGGCCGAGCGGATCGCCCGCGAAACACCTGGCGCCTACTTCATCAACCAGTTCGGCAACCCGGACAACCCGCGCGCGCACATCGAGGCGACCGGCCCGGAAATCCTCGCGCAGATGGATGGCCGGGTCGATGCGGTGGTGGTCGGATGCGGCTCCTCCGGCACCATGACCGGCCTGTCGCAGTACTTCGCCGAGCATTCGCCGGACACCGAAATCGTGCTGGCCGACCCGGTCGGCTCGATCCTTGCCCAGTACATCAACGAGGGCACGCTCTCGGACAAGTCCGCCAGCTGGATGGTCGAGGGCATCGGCGAGGATTTCCTGCCGACCATCAGCGACTTCTCGCGGGTGAAGAAGGCGTACGCCATTTCCGACCGCGAAAGCTTCCTCACCGCCCGCGAACTGCTGGCGAAGGAAGGCATCCTGGGCGGCTCGTCCACCGGCACGCTGGTCGCTGCCGCGCTCAAATACTGCCGTGAGCAGGGTACGCCCAGGCGCGTGGTGACGCTGGTCTGCGACACCGGCAACAAGTACCTGTCTAAGATGTACAACGACTACTGGATGCTGGATAACGGCTTCATCGAGCGGCAACAGCACGGCGACCTGCGCGACCTGCTGCTGCGTCCGTTCGCGCAGCGCGACACGGTGGTGGTCGGGCCGAACGAGCTGCTGATGACTGCCTACACCCGCATGAAGCTCTACGACGTTTCGCAGCTGCCGGTGATGGACGGCGAGAAGCTGGTCGGCATCCTGGACGAATCCGACGTGCTGATGCACGTGCACGCCAACGAAGTGCGCTTCCGCGATGCGGTCTCTACCGCGATGATCAGCTCGCTCACCAAGCTCGACGTGCATTCTCCGATCGAAGCGCTGCTGCCGGTGTTCGAGCGCGGGCACGTGGCGATCGTGGTCGACGGCGAGCAGTTCCTGGGCCTGATCACCCGCATCGACCTGTTGAACTACCTGCGGCGCAAGGTGCACTAAGCGCTGTCACGACGTCATCTTCGCGAAACCGTAACTACGCTGCGCCCTCGCCCCGAAGGAAGCCAGATCCCATGTGTGGAATCGTTGCCGCCACTGCCCAGCGCGATGTCGCACCGCTGCTGATCGCCGGCCTCAAGGCGCTCGAATACCGCGGGTACGACTCCGCCGGCCTGGCCGTGCTCGATGGCGGCGACATCCGCCGCGTGCGAGCCAAGGGCAAGGTGCGCGAGATGGAGGCACTGTACCTGGCGGCCCCGCTGCGTGGTGGCACCGGAATTGCGCACACGCGCTGGGCCACTCACGGCGTGCCCAACGAGGCCAACGCCCATCCGCACGTGGTCGGCCGCGTGGCGCTGGTGCACAACGGCATCATCGAGAACTACGCCGAGCTGCGCGCCGAGCTGCAAGCGCGTGGCCATGTGTTCACCTCCGAAACCGACACCGAGGTGATGGCCGCGCTGATCGAGGAGCGCATCGCCGGCGGCATGGCGCTGCGCGATGCGGTGCTTGCCACCGTGCGTTCGCTGGAGGGCGCCTACGCCATCGCGGTGATCAGCGCCGACCAGCCCGGGCACGTGGTCGGCGCCCGCCGGGGCGCGCCGCTGCTGGTCGGCATCGGCATCGGTGAAAACTTCCTGGGCTCAGACGCGCAGGCGCTGATCCAGGTGACCAACCGCATGGTCTACCTGGACGAGAACGACGTGGTCGAGATCACCCGCGACCGCGTGCAGGTGTATGGCCTGGACGGCACGCCGGTCGAGCGCGCGGTGCATCAGAGCGAACTGTCCACCGACGCCGTCGAGCGTGGCGACTACCGCCACTACATGCAGAAGGAAATCCACGAGCAGCCGCGCGCCGTCAACGACACGCTGGAGGCGCGCATCGGCCCACACGGCGTGTTGCCGAACATCTTCGGCGTCGGCGGCGACGAGTTGCTGGCGAAGGTCAAGGGCATCCACATCATCGCCTGCGGCACCAGCTACCACGCTGGCCTGGTCGCCAAGTACTGGATCGAGGAGCACGCTCGCCTGCCGGTCAACGTCGAGGTGGCCAGCGAATACCGCTACCGCGACACGGTGGTGCCGGCCGATACCCTGTTCGTAGCCATCTCGCAGTCCGGCGAAACCGCCGACACGCTGGCCGCGATGCGCGAATCGCGCCATCGCGGCTACCTGGCCACGCTGGCGATCTGCAACGTGCCCGAGTCCTCGGTGGTGCGCGAGGCCGACCTCAAGCTGATGACCCGGGCCGGTCCGGAGATCGGCGTGGCCTCGACCAAGGCCTTCACCACCCAACTCGCCGCGCTGGCGCTGCTGTGCCTGAAGCTCGCCGAGCAACGCGGGCTGGACAAGGCGCGCTACGCCGACCTGTGTGTGCAGCTCGCGCACCTGCCGCGTGCGATCGAGGAGGCGCTGAAGCTCGAGCCGCAGATCGTCGACCTGGCCGCGCTGTTCGTGCCGCTGGAGCACGCGCTGTTCCTCGGCCGCGGTGCGCAGTTCCCGGTCGCGTTGGAAGGCTCGCTCAAGCTCAAGGAAATCTCCTACATCCACGCCGAAGCCTATCCCGCTGGCGAGCTCAAGCACGGTCCGCTGGCGCTGGTCGACGAGGCGATGCCGGTGGTTGCCGTGGCGCCCAACGGTCCGCTGCTGGACAAGCTCAAGTCCAACCTGCAGGAAGTGCGCGCCCGTGGCGGCCGGCTGATCGTATTCGCCGATGGCGACGCGCCGATGGATGCGGGCAATGCCAACGGCACCACCCTGCGCATCGACGGCGGCGGCGACTTCATCGCACCGGCGGTGTTCACCGTACCGCTGCAGCTGCTCGCCTACCACGTCGCCGTACTGCGCGGTACCGATGTCGACCAGCCGCGCAACCTGGCCAAATCGGTGACCGTCGAATAGCAGGGCGCTACAACTCCTGAGCGACATCTATTTGGAGTTGCGTGGTTGAGGTACTTACTGGGATCTCTGCACTAGCGCGTGTCTCGTGCAGAGTCTTTTCCTAAGGAAAGGCCTGGTCGATCAGTTCTGGCGATCGCTTAAAGCCGCTTTGGGCTCAGACGCGACCGTAGACGTCGTCCAGGCGCACGATGTCGTCTTCGCCCAAATAACTGCCTGATTGCACTTCGATGAGTTCCAAGGGCACCTTCCCGGGATTGGAGAGCCGATGCACGCTACCGAGAGGAATGAATGTACTTTGGTTTTCCCCAAGCAAGAATGTCTTGTTGTCGCAGGTAACCTCGGCGGTGCCGGAAACCACGATCCAGTGTTCCGCTCGGTGGTGGTGTTTTTGCAGACTCAAGGCGGCTCCAGGTTTGACGATGATGCGCTTGACCTGAAACCGGTCGGCTGCTTCCAACGAATCGTAGCTGCCCCAGGGGCGATGCACTACCCGGTGAAGCGAGTGTTCACTTCTGTCTGAACGCTTGAGTTCGTCGACGAGCAATTTCACGCTCTGAGCTGCATCCCGGTGGGCCACCAAAGTGGCGTCCGGCGTGGTTACCACGACCAAGTCGTCTACCCCGACGGTGGCGACGAGATGGCGACTATGGGAACGCAGTAGACAGCGGTGCGTATCGACCGCAAGGGTGTCTCCCTCACGAAGATTGTCTTCGGTATCGCGTTCACCCGCGAGCCATAATGCCGACCAGGATCCGATGTCACTCCAGCCGCAGTCGAGTGGAACCAACGCGGCGCGATCAGTTTTCTCCATGACAGCGTAGTCTATGGAGCCGTCAGGCACACGGGCGAATGCCTCGGCGCCGACCCGCACAAAGTCCAGGTCGCGATGAGCCTCGGCGTGTGCGGCACACACGGTAGCGAGCATCTCAGGGGCGAGGATTGCCAATTCTTCCAGGTAGCGTTTGGCGCGGAAGAGGAATATGCCCGAATTCCATTCATGGTCGTTACCCGCAATGTAGCGTTTAGCAGTCTCAAGATCGGGCTTCTCGACGAACCGATCCACGCGGAACCCGCCCGCGTCGAGCGCCTCCGCACGGCGAATGTAGCCATACCCGGTTTCGGGCCGATCAGGACGGACACCAAAGGTGACCAGCCAGCCCGCATGAGCTAGAGGTAAGGCGGTGCGTACCGCTTGCTCAAATGGCGCCGCTTCTGCGATCAGATGATCGGCCGGTAGAACCAGCAGGATGGCCTCAGGGTCGCGTTCCATGGCCGACAGAGCGCCGAGTGCGATGGCCGGGGCGGTGTTGCGCGCGAGTGGCTCGAGCAGGATGGTGGCCTCGTCGATACCCGCCTCGCGAAGTTGCTCGGCGGCCAGGAAGCGATGGTCGTCTGCGGCCACCACGATGGGAGGCGCTAGGTTCGGTAGACCAGACGTACGCGACAAGGTTTTCTGGAATAGCGTTTCGTCCCCTGTAAGGGGGAGAAATTGCTTGGGTAAATTTCTGCGCGAGACTGGCCATAGCCGGGTTCCACTACCACCGCTCAGAATAAGGGGGATCAACATCTTTCTCTGGTCCTTGGTGCCTTCTCTCAGGCAGGTTGCGTTGATTGACGATACAATTCATGACTTCGCACAGGCCTTCTCTCCAATGGGGGAGGGCCATGTCTACCTGCCGCTCGAAGTCACTGTTGTCGAGCACCGACCAAAGCGGTCGCCGCGCCACAAAGGGGTATTCGGCGGTGGCGATCGGAACTACTCGGGGCGGGCGGCCAAGCAATCCACGCCGGTAGGCTTCATCGAGGATAGCGTTGGCGAAACCGTGCCAGCTGGTGTGGCCGCTGGCGACGACGTGATGAGTGCCGTGCAATCGGACGCGGGCGTCGGGCTGAGCAAACCAGCGGTCGAGCAGGGCCAGGCTGGCACGCACGATCAGCGCGGTAGAGGTGGGCGCACCTTCCTGGTCGGCCACCACGCGCAACTCCTCGCGCTCGGTGCTCAACCGCAATATGGTGCGCAGGAAATTCTGGCCGTGCGCTGCATAGACCCACGCGGTGCGCAGGATCATATGTTCCGCGCCGCTGCTGCGCAGCGCTTCCTCGCCCGCGAGCTTGCTTCGCCCGTAAGCGCTCAACGGAACGGGGTGCGCATCGACGGGATACGGTGCCGTTGCATCGCCATCGAACACGTAGTCGGTCGAGTAGTGCAGCACCAGCGCGCCATGCGCGACAGCCCAGGCCCCCAGCTCGCCGACCGCCCGGCCGTTGACGCGGGTGGCCAGAGCTTCTTCCTGTTCAGCGCGATCGACATGGGTGTAGGCCGAAGCGTTGACGATCACGCCAGGCCGCACGCGATCGAGCACTGTGGTGAACCCTGGTGCAGCCAGGTCCGCTACTTCCGCACTCTCACCGTTCCAGAGGGTGCCATCGCGTGTGGCCACAACCAGTTCCCCGCGCGCCGCCAAGCCTGCGTCCTGCACGAAGCTCCGACCCAGCTGGCCGTTAGCTCCCAGTAGCAGGATCTTCATGGTGCGTAGCCTGGCAGGTGGTTGCCCAGGACCTCCTTCAGGAAAGGTGCGCGACTGTCCTTGTCTGATAGCACCGGGGCGCTGATCGGCCAATCGATACCGATGTCCGCATCATTCCATCGAATGGCGGCGTCGTGTTCGCGCTGGTACTGCGCGGTGCACTGATAGGTGAACGTGGCGAACTCGGACAGCACACAGAAGCCGTGGGCAAATCCCTCGGGGATCCAGAAATGGCGGTGGTTGTCGGCCGTGAGCATGACGCCCGCCCAATGACCGAAGGTGGGCGAGCCTCGGCGGATGTCCACGGCTACGTCGTAGACCTCGCCCTCAAGGACGCTCACCAGCTTGCCCTGCGGATTCGGCCATTGGTAATGCAGGCCACGCAGCACTCCGCGTGACGAGTGCGAGACATTCGACTGTACGAAAGTGCTGTCAATGCCAGCCTCGCGGTACTTGGCCTGGCTGTAGCTTTCATAGAAAAAGCCGCGGGCGTCCCCGAACACAAGCGGCTCGATGATTAGGGCGCCGGGCAGACGGGTCTGCACTACCTTCATCGCACTAACCTCTGCTCGGGCAAACGTTCCAGGTATTGCCCATAGCCGGTCTTGGCAAGCGGCTCGGCTAGGCGCAGCAACTGCGCGGCATCGATCCAGCCCTTGAGGTAGGCAATCTCCTCGGGGCAGCACACCTTCAGGCCTTGGCGGTGCTCGATGGTCTGGATGAAGTTGCCCGCCTCCATGAGCGACTGGTGCGTGCCGGTGTCCAGCCAGGCATAACCACGACCTAGCTGTTCCAAATGCAGCTCACCCTCGTCGAGGTAGCAACGGTTCAGGTCGGTGATCTCCAGCTCTCCGCGCGCCGAGGGCTTAAGCTCGGAGGCGAAGTCGCAGGCGCGTTTGTCGTAGAAGTACAGGCCCGTGACGGCGTAGTTCGATTTCGGCGTGTCTGGCTTCTCTTCCAGCCCGATCACGTGGCCGCTGGCGTCGAACTCCGCCACGCCATACCGCTCGGGATCGCGTACCCAGTAGCCGAATACAGTGGCTCCATGCTCACGCGAAGCCGCGCGCTGCAGTCGCTCGGTGAGGCCCACGCCATAGAAGATATTGTCGCCCAGGACCAGGCAGCTTGGCGCGCCAGCAAGGAACTCGCGGCCGATCAGAAACGCTTGTGCCAGACCGTCCGGCGAAGGTTGTACGGCGTAGCGGATATCCATACCCCACTGCGACCCATCACCTAGGAGCCGTTCGAACAGCGCCTGCTCATGCGGCGTGTTGATCACCAACACCTCGCGTATGCCCGCCAGCATCAGGATCGCCAGCGGGTAGTAGATCATTGGTTTGTCATACACCGGCAGCAGTTGCTTGCTGATCCCCTGGGTGAGCGGATACAGGCGCGTGCCGGAACCGCCGGCCAGGATGATGCCCTTGCGTCCGCTCATGCTCGAGTCCTCACGATCCCAGCCGTTCCATGCGGTAGCTGCCATCCAGCACCCGCTGCACCCAAAGCTGGTTGGCAAGGTACCAGTCCACGGTATGTGCCATTCCGCTCTCGAAAGTTTGCCTAGGCACCCAGCCGAGCTCGCGTTTAAGCTTGCCCGCGTCGATCGCATAGCGGCGGTCGTGGCCGGGTCGATCCCTGACGAAACTGATCAGCGATTCGCGTGGGCGGCCGTTCGCGAGCTGCCGGCGAGCATCCAGCAGGGCGCAGATGGTCTTGACCACCATGAGGTTCTCGCGCTCGGCGTTGCCGCCTACGTTGTATGTCTCACCCACGCGACCCGCCTCAAGCACGCGGCGAATCGCGCTGCAGTGATCGCTCACGTGCACCCAATCACGGACGTTCAGGCCGTCGCCGTAAACTGGCACTTGCTCACCGGCCAATGCCTTCTGGATCACCAGCGGGATAAGCTTCTCCGGAAATTGATAGGGCCCGTAGTTGTTCGAGCAGTTGGTGGTGAGTGTGGGCAGGCCGTAAGTATGGTGGAAGGCGCGCACCAAGTGATCAGACGCCGCCTTAGACGCCGAATAGGGCGAGTTGGGCGCGTAAGGCGTGGTCTCGGTAAACTGGCCCTCGGTGCCGAGCGAGCCATACACCTCGTCGGTGGACACGTGCAGGAACCGGAACGCCTCGCGCGCCTGACTGTCCAGGTCGTACCAGTAGTCGCGGGCGCACTCGAGCAACCCGAGGGTCCCGACGACGTTGGTCTCGATGAAAGCGGCCGGGCCATCGATTGAGCGATCCACGTGCGATTCGGCGGCGAAGTTGACGATCGCCTGAGGGCGGTGCTCGGCAAGCAGCCCCGCCACCAGCGCGCGGTTGCCGATGTCGCCATGCGCAAACAGGTGTCGGTCGCTTGCCTGGAGCGAAGCCAAAGTATCGAGATTGCCGGCGTAGGTGAGCTTGTCCAGGTTGACCACGCGCAGGCCGTCGGCCACCGCCTGCAACACGAAATTCGCGCCTATGAAGCCAGCACCACCGGTGACGAGGAGTGTTTCCATCTACAGGCCTTTTTTTCGAGCACCGTATTGTGCCATCGGTATGAGGTGTTCCGCCGATCGCTGCGATGGCCAGCCTGAATTAAGGCAAAAGCCGGCCAGACGGTTAAGATGGCGCCTTCAGCACGACCGACGGCTGCCGCACGACGAACCTATGACAAAGAACACGCATCTGCCCCTCGCTCTTGGGACCCGGGCGATCCACGCCGGCCAATTCCCGGATCCAAGCACCGGCGCGATCATGACGCCGATTTATGCCACCTCGACCTACGTGCAGGAGAGCCCAGGCAAGCACAAGGGTTACGAGTACTCGCGCACGCAGAACCCCACCCGGATGGCCTATGAGCGCTGCGTAGCCGACCTTGAAGGTGGCGTTGCCGCCTTTGCTTTTGCTTCCGGTCTGGCTGCAGCGGCAACGGTGCTGGATCTGCTCGACTCCGGCAGCCACGTGATCGCCATGGACGACCTGTATGGCGGCAGCTACCGGTTGTTCGAACGGGTTCGTCGGCGGTCGGCGGGGCTGAATTTCGATTTCGTCGATCTCAACGACGCTCGGGCGTTGAAGACTGCCCTCAAGCCCAACACCCGTATGATTTGGGCTGAGACGCCTACCAACCCAATGCTCAAGCTGGTCGATCTGGCCAAGGTTGCAGCTTTCGCGAAGAAGCACGATTTGATCTTGGTGGTGGACAACACGTTTTGCTCGCCGATGGTGCAGCGACCACTGGAATTTGGCGCCGACTTGGTCCTGCACTCCGCGACCAAGTACCTCAATGGTCACTCAGACATGGTCGGTGGCATCGTGGTCGCCGGCAACGAAGGGTTGGCCGAAAAGATGGCCTTCTTGCAGAACTCGGTCGGAGCGATCGCCGGACCGTTCGACGCCTTCCTCGCCATGCGCGGCCTGAAAACGCTGCACCTGCGCATGGATGCCCATTGCCAGAACGCCATGGAGCTGGCGAAGGTGCTCGACCGTCATCCGGGTATCGAGCGCGTCGTCTACCCCGGGTTGAAAAGCCACCCGCAGCATGCGCTGGCCCGTCGCCAGATGCATGGCTTTGGTGGAATCGTGACGATCCAGGTCAAGGGAGGGCTCAAGAAGGCCAGACGCGTGCTTGAGCGATGCAAGATCTTTGCGTTAGCCGAATCCCTTGGAGGAGTCGAGAGCCTTATCGAGCATCCGGCGATCATGACCCATGCGTCGATACCTTTGGGCAGGCGAGAACAGCTGGGCATCGTCGGTGGGCTGGTGCGCTTGAGCGTGGGAGTGGAATCGCTCGATGATCTCGTCGCGGACATTCTGCACGCACTGGATTGAGCGTGTTGATGCAGTGCACCTGGATAGCGGAAGGACAGACGTCGTGGCGAACCATTTTGGCCTTATTTACCAACTGACGAAACGGGAGGTCGTTGGTCGCTACAAGGGGTCGATGTTAGGCATCCTGTGGTCGTTCATCAATCCGTTACTGATGCTTCTTGTCTACACCATGTTTTTTTCAGTGATCCTGAAAATAAGATGGGGAATAGAAAACGAGAGCAAGGCTGACTTCGCCATACTCCTGTTCGTTGGGCTAGTGATGTATGGCTTTATCGCCGAGTGCATCAATCGAGCGCCGGGGTTGATCACGGGCAACGTGAACTATGTCAAGAAAGTAGTATTCCCCATCGAGATCCTGCCGGTCGTTTCTTGCGGGTCAGCGTTGTTCCATTGGGCAATCAGCATGATCGTGCTTATGGCCGCGCTGGTCGTTCTTGGCAACGGAGTGCCTCTGACGGCGATCTGGATCGTCCCAATCATGACTCCCTTGGTGCTTTATGGCTTGGGCCTGGGATGGATACTGGCCTCGATCGGAGTATTTGTGCGCGATGTAAATCAGGTCGTGGGCGTTTTTTCCCAGGTGCTTCTTTTTCTGTCACCTGTTTTCTTTTCGGTATCGAAGATACCTGACGCCTATCGGCATGTGTTCCAGATCAACCCCCTGACGGGCATCATCGAGCAGGCGCGTACTGTGCTCGTCTTTGGACGAGCGCCCGACTGGGCCGGCCTCGTGCTCCAAATGCTATTGGCCTTGCTCGTCTGCGTAGTGGGCTATGCCTGGTTCAGGCTTAGCCGACATGGTTTTGCCGACGTACTCTGAGGACCCGTCCATGAGTGAAATCAAGCGCTGGCTTAAGGGGCGGCGATTTTTTTACGTGTTGATGGGCTTGAAGTACTATTTGGGGAACAACTTCTTTGCCCGTTTTCCGAGCGAGTGGGTACGTCGCGCTTACATGAAACGGATACTTGGTGTTTCGTTAGGTAGCGATACACACGTAAGTATGCGGGTTTTCGTTACCGGATACCCGGCTCGGGCGAACCTGCGGATCGGCAACAACTGTGTTGTGAACAGGGAAACGTACCTCGATGGGCGGGTGGGCGTCATTATTGGCAACAATGTCAATATCTCGTTTCAAACGTGCATTCTGAGCTTGCATCACGACCACAACGAACCGACGTTTCCTGCCATAGGTGGGGCAGTGACGATCCACGACCACGTGTGGATCGGGGCGCGCGCAATCATTCTTCCTGGCGTGACCATTGGTGAAGGGGCCGTGGTGGCGGCGGGGGCCGTCGTCAATCGCGACGTGGCTCCGTACGAGGTTGTAGGAGGCGTGCCTGCTAAAAAAATAGGCAACCGTAACCCCAACATCCAGTACACGACTAAATTCTCCCCTTATTTTGATACCGACATCTTTGATGAAACCGCAAAATAGGAAGCAGGTGCTGGTGTTCATGTTGGCGCCGCCCTTGCCCGCCGTGGCAGGGGGGGACATCTATGCGGTCAACGCGCTGGCGCCGTTTACTGAGGAGATTGACTATCACCTTTTCTGCTTCGTCGGCGGGAACGAAGACGTCAGGAAGGTGGAAAGCCATCGGCATCTGTACAGGCAAGTATTCAAATCGGTGCACCTGGAAAAGCGCCCACTGATGCCGTTCCAAATGCCACGTGTGCGACGCGCGGTTCGCCTGTTTCGGCACGCGCTTCGTGGGCTGCCCTTCATTGATGCAAGCTATTGTAGTCGCTCAGCAGTGAGGGCGGCCCGGCGCATAGTTCGCAGGCATCGAGTGGATGCGCTTGAGATTAACTCTTCACATCTAGCGTTTTTTCGTAAGTTTCTGCATCGGCCCGCGTTACTGGTAAGTCATAATATAGAGTCCGATATCTTTCCTTTTTGGTTGCCAAATGGTTTGCATGGCTGGCGACTTCGATTCATGGAGTGGGTCGCGCGTCGCAGCCGTCATGCTGCCCATCGCGTAGAGATAGAGAACGGGTTTGGTTTTGCTGCCATGACGTTCATTTCCGCCAATGACATGCAGCGGGTCATGGCGGATGTGCCGAAATACCTCATGCCTCTCTATTTCAAGAAGGAGGGCGTGCCTTACGAGCAAAAGACAAAGGAGCGTTTCAATGTACTGTGGATGGGCGGTTTTGGGTGGTATCCCAATGCGGAAGGCGTTGGTTGGTTTGTACGAGAGATTTTTCCTGGCTTGAGAGAAGCGCTCGTTGCTAACAACATCGCCCTACATTTTTGCGGAAGCAATCCTCCGGATGAGCTCAGCATGTTGCACGATGGGACCCACGTATTCGTCCACGGTTTCGTGGAGGACATCGATTATATGTTGAGAGAAGCTCACCTATTGATCGTGCCTTTGCTATCAGGTGGAGGCATACGCGTAAAGATCGTCGAGGCGATGTCTTCGGGCGTGCCAGTTTTGAGCACCAGCAAGGGATGTGAGGGAATAGGGGCAGTTGATGGGCGGGACATCATCATTCGGGATGACCCATCTGCGTTCGGCAAGGAGATCATCCTGGCTGCGCAGGAGCCGGCCCGTATGCATGCTCTTTCTGTTGCCGGATTGCGCCTCATGAATGAGTGCTACTCCGAGTCTGCCAGTCTTGGTGCCAAGCGGATGGCCTACGAACGGGTCGGCGTACTCTGATGAGTTCCAAATCGATCAAAGTAACCGCAGAGGCGACGCAGCCCGCTGCCGTGTCCGTGCACTCAGTCGATAAGGTATTCAGGATATACGGCCAACCGGCTGAGCGGTTGATGCTACCCATCAAAAACCGCATCCGTCGATTTGTCGGTTTGGAGCCGCGATCGCCAAAGCTGTTTCACGCCTTGCGTGATGTCAGCTTCCAGATAGCGCGCGGCGAGACCGTGGGTATCATCGGCCGTAATGGTAGTGGTAAGTCGACATTGTTACAGATCATCGTCGGGACCCTGCAGGCCAACAGGGGCTCTGTACAGGTTAATGGCAGGATTTCGGCCCTGCTCGAGCTAGGTGCAGGCTTCAATCCTGAGTTTACCGGCCGTGAAAATGTATATCTCGCCGGTAGCATCATCGGTATCGGGTCGAGAGAAATGGCGGAACTGATGCCCGTTATAGAGAAGTTTGCGGACATTGGTGAATTTATCGATCAGCCCGTCAAGACTTATTCTTCAGGCATGTATGTGCGTCTCGCGTTTTCCACAGCGATACATGTGTCACCGGACATCCTGGTTGTAGACGAGGCGCTGGCAGTCGGAGATACCGCGTTCCAGACAAAATGTTTGACTCGTATCCGGAAGATGCAATCCGAAGGCGTGAGCATCATTTTGGTGACGCACTCGACCAACACGCTCCTCGAGTACTGCGATCGTGGCATTTATTTGCGCCAGGGCATGGTCGTGTTGGATGGGCCTTGCAGAGATGTCGTCAAACGTTATGCCGATGACTTGGTGGACGAAGAGGGCGGCGCAGTCATCTATGCAGACGAACATAGGGCGATGAGTGACCAGGCCGGCGCGGTACCTGCTACACGACCATCGCCGGCGACCTCGATCGAAACCACAACAGAAGCCGGCGTTGCGAGCGAAATTCTTTCCATAGAGTTGCAGGATGCGTCTGGAAGGCAACGTACGACATTCAGCTATGGGGAACGACTTGTAATTGTCGTGCGCATTCGTGTTCATCGATATATCGATTCCCCGTGTTATGGCGTGCAGTTGAAAAGCGTCGACGATATCGCGCTGTGGTCGGGAACTACCCAAAATATGCAGTTGGAAGTAGCGCCCACGGGCCCGGGGGAGTATGCGTTCCGGTGGGAGCTTGTGCTTGCCTTCACGGGAAATCGCTACATTGTTGCAGTAGGAGTTGGCGACATCGACAGTGGTGAGTATCACCGCCACGCACGTGTTCCCTACGCGGGACACGTCGATGTCTTGCCGCAACCGCATTCTGGCCACGGATG
This sequence comes from Frateuria sp. GZRR35, assembly GCF_051900415.1. Taxonomy (NCBI): domain Bacteria; kingdom Pseudomonadati; phylum Pseudomonadota; class Gammaproteobacteria; order Lysobacterales; family Rhodanobacteraceae; genus Frateuria; species Frateuria sp. GZRR35. The sequence goes on along the minus strand of NZ_JBHZGL010000007.1, from coordinate 53,859 downwards.
GCTGGCACCCATTCCGCTGTTCATACCCCTCGAAGGTCCATGACTATATGAATTTTGCCGGGACCGAATTCAATGCTTTGGCGGTAGGTTGGTATGGCGCGCCTAACGTCGGCGACGAGGCACTTTTGGCGGTACTGAAACGGCAGATTGCGGAGCTTGGCGGCTCACTGATGATCGCCAGCGCTGATCCCGCGATGAGTCGCAAGATGCACGGTATAGATGCTGTCGACTTCAATAATCTTGGCGAAATCGCCGGGGCGTTGCAGTGGGCAGACATTCTTATCATGGGGGGAGGCGGAATTTTTCAGGACCATCACCCGTTCCGGCAGCAGGGCTTGTACGACCCCGTTTTGAATGATATTGCGGCATACGCCAGGCCGATCCTCATGGCGCGGCAGTTTGGTGTTCCTGTGATTATCTGGGGGCATGGTGTAGGTCCGCTCGACAAGCCTGATTCGCGCGACGTGGTCCGCGAAGTTTTTGATATGGCCGCCGCCGTTTCGGTCCGGGATCCCGAGTCGCTCAGATTGCTACGCCAGATCGGGGTAACCAGAGAGGTATTGGTTGGCCCCGATCCCGGTTGGCTGTATGCGCGATCCTGTGCCAAGGGCGGTCCGGAGCAGCAGCCTTCAGTAAAAAGCCATCAAGGAAGGACCCTCGCCCTGGTTGTTCGCGAGTGGAGCCTAGAAGAGGATTGGAAAGACAAGCTCGTTGGCGCCATCAACAGCGTTGTACCGGATGGTTGGTCTGTGGAATGGGTTGCCTTTCAGGCGAATATTGGCGCCAGTGGCGCGACCTCGGACCTGGCGCTACTCGAAGAGTTGCGCTCGCGGGTGCCTGACTGGGCAAAGGGCACGCTGCTTACGCCTGCTACGCCCTATGAAGCCTGGACTATTTTGTCTAGTGCAGATGCGATCGTATCCATGCGGTTGCACGCCAGCATTTTAGGTTTGCTCGCGAGAAAGCCCGTCGCCGGCCTGGAATACGACGAGAAGATGTCGCAAGCGCACATCATGGCTGGGTTGCCGCCCGCGCTTAGGGTCGCTTTGCGCGACCCTGCAGAACACTATGCAAGGGCGCTAGCTACGCTGATGGGAGGACAGGAAACATGGAAACCTTCGGATGACCAAGTCTCCTCCTTGGAGGAACAAGCGATGGTCCATCTGAAGCTTCTCAGCTCGTGCCGGGCTATGCGAGCTGAAAAGAAGCAATGGAAGGCAGGCAACTATGATTGGCTCGGCACGTGGCTACAACAATCCCTTGGGGATCTGAGGGCGACAAAGGCGAAGAGTCAACTGGCGCACGAGCTACTCGACTATAGAGACATCATGTTGGCGGAGCGGGACGCACAGCTCGAGGCTGCCAGCGCAAGCATTCTCGAGCTGCGCGAACTGGCAAGGGGCTTCGAGGAGAATCAGCGCAAGCTGCAGCAAGCGGAGCACACGCACGAGACCTATCGAGCCATGATTGAAAGTGAGCTCAAAGAGGAACGCGAGCGTGGATCTATGGTGCGCAACCAGTTGGCCGAATCTCAGGAAAGACTTGAACTGCTCCTCGGCGACTTGACAAACAAGAATATCGTGTGCGATCGACAGCGGGAAGATTTGAAAATGTTGCAAGGGGAACTCAGTGGTCAAACGGACCAGATCATTGCACTCGGCGACCGTGCGCGGGCACTGCAATTGGAGCTGGAAGAAAGTGCAGACGAGCTCCTTCATCGTGATGCCTACATTCAAGATAAGGAAATCTACATTGCACAGTTGGTTTCGCGGGTAAACCATCTGGAGGGCGAACTGAGCGAGGTCAGACTCAAGGTCGCGCAAACGCAGCAGAAGTGGCGGCGTCTGACTGGCTTACTCTCGGTCTTACGTCGCGATGCCATCCGGATCGCGGCGGCACCCTTCAAAATCGCGGCCGTCTGGCGCCGCCATGGGCTGCGCGTGGCCACACAGCAGTTCCTCCGACGGATATCGACCTTTGGTCGGTCGCTTGAGAAAACGCAGGAGCTTGCGGTTGGCGCTGGAATAGAGACCGCCGATGTGCGCCCGGTCCGAGTCGAGCGCCTTCTGGTCATCGCCGGCTCCATGCAGGAGAACGGTTGGCCAACCCGCGCTGCGGCGCTCGCGGCAGCAGGCGACCGAGCGGGTTTTTTTGTGCGCGTCTGGCACGTAGGTGCCACGTCTGACCAAGAGGTGCCGCGTTCTTGCCAAGCCCGTTTGTTGACAAGCGATGCGGGCTTGCTGAGGGAAGTAACTGACACCACGACGCGAATCCTTCTGGCGGATCTTTCCGCACCGGCATTGGAAGTGGCCAGGATGGCCCGGGAGCGGGGGGCACAGATCATTCTCGATTTGTCCTCGGTCGACATGTCGGATGTCGTCGCTGAACAAATCGATTTCCTCAGGACCCTGGTCGATCGTGCGGTATCCCGCGATGGAGCGGGAACACCTTTCATAGCGGAGCTTGAAGTAGAGCGGCTGGCGGACGCTGGCGACAACGAGGAGTTTGATTCATACATGCGCTATCCCTACCCGCAAGAGTTCCGCAAGCGCCGACGAAACATTCTTCTGATTGCGGACGGCGTCGACGCAGGCTCCGTCGTCGATGAGCTGGCCCTTCATTTGCCGCACGACCATATCGTTGTCGATGGCGGACTCGTTGCTGATGGCCAACGCGCAATAGCGGTGACGTTGGACGAAGACCGACGCGCCAGCTTCTTGGCTGCGGCAGATGTGGTTCTGGTTGCCAATGGCGGAAGACTCGCTTCGCAAAAGACGTCCGCGCTGATCAATGCTGCTTTACTGCTCGAACGTCCTGTCATCACGGATGCATCGGTGGACGCAGGTCCATCGGCGAATCTTCATATTCTGGGTCAAATGCGGTGGTCGACGGCGATCAATTCTGTTGAGCCGCGCGAAGACTATCATTTTGTTTCGCGCAATTGCTGGCTCGGACGTGTCGAACAACTGATGCGTGGGGAGTTTCCATCCTCGGTCAGCGTGGTTGTGCTTATCCACAACAACCGTAGGATCATCGAGCGCTGCGTCTCTACCATGCTTGAGCATTGTGCCCCTTGGCTGCATGAGCTCGTCATTGTAGATAACCAATCTTCGGACGGCGGCGCCGATCTGGTGGAGCAACTTTTTGGTTCGCACCCCAAGGTCACGCTCTTGCGCAACACTGAAAACGGCTGCTCGTCCGGTCGCAACCTCGGCGTGAAGGCATCCACCGGACGGTTTGTAGCCTTTTTCGATTCGGATCAATGGTTGACCTCGCCGTCTTGCTTTGCCGAAGCCGTCCATATTCTAGAAACGGAGCCTACGGTTGGTGCCATCGGGTGGAATGCGGGCTGGTTCGACGCGTCTCGATCTGATCTGGGAGGCACCATTTCCGACTATGTGCCAAGAAGGGGCATGAATGCGTCGGCATTGGCAAAGGGATATCGCGACGACATAGGCTTTCTTGGCACCAGCGGCATGTTCATGAGGAAGGAGCTGTTTGAACGAATCGAGGGCTTCGATACTTTTTACGATCCGACATGCTTCGAAGACACCGATATCTGTTTCCAGATCAAGAAGGCAGGGTTCCGAGTGGCATTGCGCGATCTTGCCGGCATACGGCATCAGCCGCACCAAACAACCGGGGCGAGTGAGGGCAGCGAACGGTACAGAAAGCTTTTTATTCGCAATGCTGACTATTTTCGTCGGAAATGGTCCGGGTTCCCTGACTTCTTTGTCGATTACTCCGCTTGAACTGTCCGTCCGGGCTGTTGGAAGCTCCAACAAGTGCGACTGCCGCGGTAATGGATTGATGTAATCGGCGCAGGACAGTTGAAGTGAAGCCACATGCCGTTAAATCCCTAGCCTTGCAGGCGTTGCTCGCCTTCGCTCCCGGCCTTTATTTACGCTTTCTGCGGACCGGCCGGTTGCGAGGAAATACACGGAAGCTGCTTGCACTTCGTACGGATGCGACGCGACGTGATGGTCCGCCAAGGGTCCTGGTAATAGACAACGATTTCCCAGACCCAACGCAGGATGCGGGCTCGCGAGCGATATTTCATTTTGTCGAGCTTCTAGTAGAGCAAGGGACGCAAGTCACCTTCTGGGCGGGGTCGCGCTCCCCGTCAGCAAAAGGTCGAGCGCGCTTGTCTGAACTCGATGTCACCCTGGTAAGCCGGCGACGCGAGTGCGATCTATCCAAATGGCTCGGTTCGATGTCTGGCCCTATGCCGTTTGACGTTGCAGTGCTCAGTCGCCCGCTGGTCGCGGCCACCTATGGAACAGAGGTGAGATTGTTGGGGAGCGTCCGTTGCCTCTATTACGGGCACGATATTCATCACCGGCGGCTACTTGCGATGCGGCAGTTCGTCAATAATGCGGTATCCGCGTGGGAGCTGATGTGTCTGGCGCGAATCGAGCGAAAGATCTGGCGGGAGCAAGATATTGTTCTCTATCCATCCGCGGAAGAGGTGGAGTACGTAAACAGCTACAGAGCTCATATTGGGCTGCAGCCAAACGCTGCTCTACTGCCGCTGTGGAGCGTGCCATGCCTCCCACCAGGCGGCGCACCATCGCCTACCCTCCGCCGAGGGATGCTATTCGTAGGTAGTTACGGCCACGCACCAAACCTGGATGGTCTGGATTGGTTCTTCGGCGAAGTTCTCCCGCGCGCGCGCGCGATGGGATGCCGCGACATGGTGTACATCGTCGGCTCGGGCATGGAACGCTACTTGCCACCCACCAGTGACACTGACCTGAAGGTTCTCGGTTGGCTTAGCGAGGAGGCACTGAGATCCCTGTATGCGCGTGTCCGAATAGCGTTGGTGCCTCTCCGCTACGGCGGCGGAGTAAAAGGAAAACTTCTCGAGGCCATAGCCCATGGCGTGCCTTGCATTACCACCGCAGCAGGTGCACAAGGTCTCTCTGCGGCGAAGCCGGCGATTGAACCGGTGCGCGACGCTAAACAATTTGCAGACGAGATTATGCTCCTGACTGAGGACGACGACCTTTGGGCAAGAAAATCAGCGGCCGGTTTGAACTACTTGCAAGCGACATGCAGCAGAGCCGCGGTCAAGCGAAGTATCATGGAACTGATTCTGGGCAAGTAAGCCGGCGCAATCGGGATGCAGGACTAAAGTACGTTGGCGTCCGGACTGACGCGTTACGGGTAGTCCATCGGGGTCTTTGCGCTGCGGCGCGGAGTGTTGGGCAGACTGCAGATATAATGCAGCTGGTTCGAGCGGGTGGCGGTGATCATTCCTGCCTGAATAGCAATAAGGGTGGGACATGTTGACCAAATTTCGCGACTCCGTTGGTCCTTCGTTCACGCATCGCAGTGAGCTGACGCGTACGCTCTGGTTCTTTGCGCTGGCGTTGTTTTTCGTTTTGGTAGCGACGTTCATTGACGGCGCTTCAGATGTCCGTCTAGCTGCAGCGTTCCAGCGACCTTGGCCAGTTATCGCAAACGCGATCCCTGGTTTGTTACTCGCATGGCTTTTGCTCGTCCTGTCCAGGCGCGCGCTATTTTCTTTCTGGGTAGCCACCGTTGCCTATCTTGCGTTGGCAAAAGTGAACCAGATAAAGGTTGCCAACTTACAGACTCCGTTACTGCCACAAGACATAAGTTTTCTGCGGACAATAGATGCCAGCTCGATGCATCTATTCGGCGCTTATGCTGGATCTTTGCTGGTGGTTGCATTGGGTCTGGTCGCCCTCGTTGCGATAACAGTGCTGCTGTTCATCCTTGAGGCGCCGCTAATGGCGAGAGGATGGAAGGGCCGTGCAACGCCAACATTTCTCCTGATATGCGCATTACTGGCCTTCGGGCCTGTTGGCCATGTTTGGCGCCATCTGTATGGAGGGAGCTATTTCACGGTAGTCCCGTGGTCGCCATTGAAAACAAGTAGAAAGTCGGGTTTGCTCAATGAGTTGGGCGCATCCTATCTTGCGTACCGGGATGCTGGCAGGATCCCACCCCCGTCCGAAAAGGAGGCCGGCGAACTCCTGAAGCGCTATGCTGGACCAATCCGGGCAGGAATGGATACGGTCTCGGAGGAGGCTGCCCATCCGGACATAATCATCATTCAGAGCGAGGCTTTTTTTGACCCATCGGTCCTCAATCGGATCGAACGCCAAGAGGTGCTGACTCGCTTCCATGTGTGGCAGGCGCGTGGCGCTTCCGGGCGGCTACACGTACCTACGTTTGGTGGCGGAACCATCCGAACCGAATTCGAGGTATTAACCGGTATCTCGCTCAGAAGTCTGCCTTCAGTTGACTATCCCTATTTGCAGTTGTCTTACACAAGCCTTCGCGGCTTGGTAAGCAACCTCAACCAGCACGGTTACGATACCTATTCTATTCACGCCAACGGCGGGGGGTTTTGGAATCGCGAATCGAACTTTCAGGCCCTGGGCTTCAAACACCGGGTCTGGCGGGACGCGTTTTCGAAAAAGGCGAAATACGAAGGTCTTTATGTTTCCGATAAATCGATGACCGACCAGATCATCGATGTGTTGGATCATGGTAAATCAGATGCGCCACGTTTTATTTTTGCCATCAGTATCGAGAATCACGGTCCCTATGCAGCACAGCCTGGCATTAACTGGGCCGACTGGAAAGCTCTACGTTTGCCTGCGGGCCTCGACGATAAGACGGCCTATGATCTACGTAGCTACCTTTACCATTTGGATCACGTGGATATCGAGCTGGACCGGCTCCTGAACCATGTGATGGCCTCGCCCCGGCCCACCATGGTGGTTTTTTATGGCGACCACTTACCCTCTCTTGTGCCAGCCTTCGAGAAGCTGGGCTTTCGCGACGGTACCAACATGCTGCAGCAGACGGTGCCGTGGCTGATGATCGGCAACTTTGGCGATCTAGGCGTGCCGAACGGAGATATAGCTTCCTGGATGCTGCCGGGGATCGTGTTGCACGCAGCGGGCGTCAATGACGACGTTTTCCTTACGCTTAAACGAATGTTGCCTCGCGATCTGGCCAACCTTACTCATTCGCCATGGATAAAAGACGAAAGCCTGGCTCCGAAGCAGGAGAAGCTCCTTTCCCAATTGACGCAGATTGACAGGCTTCGCCTCGAGGGAGACTTCGTAAACTTGGCAGGGCTGGTGACGGACGGAGATGGCGCTTCCGTGCGGGTTACGGGCAGCGTGCTTGGGAGCTATATAACGCCTGATTTCCAAGTAGGCGGCGTCGGCAATACCTTTGCCGTGAATTCGCCCTTGTTTGCGAAGATCGATGTTGTGGGTAGCGCGACAGAATTGACCATCCAGGCGAGGTTGCAGGGTCCGAATCAAGTCGTTCTTCGGGAGGCCGGGACGCAGTTGAATTTAGACGGTATTGCAAGCGTCAACCTCGACCTCAGGGACGGCCGGCCACTTACACCCGGGTGGTATCAGTTGTGCGTACTGCTCAACGGAACGCAGGTAAAAAGTTACCGTGTTCAGATCACGGGAGCAGCATCCCCGCGTGTCACTACCGCGGCGCGGGAGTGACACGGTAGAACTGGAATTCTCATCCTAACTAGGCGATGGCTGCCTCGATATCGGGAAGGACATCAAACAGGTTGCCGACCAGGCCGATGTCGGCTATTTCGAAGATGGGCGCCTCGGCATCCTTGTTGATCGCCACGATGGTTCCGGCGTCCTTGATGCCAGTCAGGTGCTGGATGGCGCCTGAGATGCCGATGGCCATGTACAGCTCTGGCGCGATGATCTTGCCGGTCTGGCCGACCTGCATCTCGTTCGGCACGTAACCGGCGTCAACGGCCGCGCGCGAGGCGCCGACCGCCGCGCCGATCTTGTCGGCGAACTTGTAGATGATCTCGAAGTTCTCCTTGGAGCCCACGCCGCGGCCGCCGGAGACGACCTTGCTCGCGCTCTGCAGGTCCGGGCGGTCGCTTTTGCCCTGCTTGAGCTCGACGAAGCGCGTGTGCGAGGGCAACGCGACGTCCAGGTTCAGTGCCTCGACCGACGCATTGTTCGCGCCGCTGGCAGCGGCCGGCCAGGATGCGGTACGAATGGTCGCGACCACGGTCCGCGCCTGGTCCGCCTCGACCGTGACGATCGCATTGCCGGCATAAATCGGGCGCTTGAAAGTGTGGCTGCCCTCGACCGCCATCACGTCGCTGACTTGCGCCACGCCGAGCAGGGCGGCCACGCGTGGGGCGAGGTCCTTGCCGAAGGTGGTGGAAGGCGCGAATACGTGGCTGTAGCCGGCGGCAGCCTTGACCACCTGCGGCGCCAGCACGGCGGCCAGCGCGTGCGCGTTCTCGGCGCGGGTGGCGGTGAGCACGCGGGTCACGCCTTCGATCTTTGCCGCCTCGGCGGCGATGGTGTCGGCGTTGTCGGCCAGCACCAGCACGTCGACGGCTTCGGGCTTGACCGCCGTGGCGGCGCTGACGGCGCGCGCGGTGGAAGGATTCAGCTTGCCGTCCAGGTGTTCGGCGATGACGAGGATCTTGCTCATGTCTTCTCTCCTGTCCCGGCGTCTGCTTACAGCAGGCCCTTCTGCTTGAGGGTGGCGACCAGCTCGGCCGCGTCCTTCACCATCACGCCCTTGCTGCGCTTGGGCGGCGCGACGTAGTGGGTGGTCTTCAGGTGGTCGCCGCCTTCGACGCCGAGCGAGCCGAACTCGATCACGTCGATCGGCTTGGACTTGGCCTTCATGATGTCCGGCAACTTGATGAAGCGTGGCTCGTTCAGGCGAAGGTCCGTAGTGATGACGGCCGGCAGTTCGGCTTCGATCGTCTCTAGGCCGGCATCGACCTCGCGGGTCACCGTGGCCTTGCCGTCGGCGATCTCGACCTTGCTGGCGAAGGTGGCCTGCGGGCGGTCCCACAGCGCGGCAAGCATCTGGCCGGTCTGGTTGGCATCATCGTCGATCGCCTGCTTGCCCATGATCACCAGGCCCGGCTGCTCCTTCTCGACCAGCTTGAGGAACGCACGTGCAGCGGTGAGCGGCTGGATCGCGTCGGCGGTGGTGACGTGGATGGCGCGGTTCGCGCCCATCGCCAGGCCGTTGCGCAGGTGCGCGGTGAGATCGGTCGGGCCGATGCCCACGATCACTACTTCCTCGGCCACGCCCTTTTCGCGCAGGCGCAACGCTTCTTCCAGCGCGATGTCGTCGAACGGGTTGGCCGAGAGCTTGACGCCCTCGGTCACGACGCCGGTGCCGTCAGGCTTGACCTGGATGCGGACGTTGTAGTCCACCACGCGCTTGTAGCCGACCAGAATCTTCATTGGGGTTCCTCTTTGGTGCCGCAGCGTGAGCGACAGGGAAGGGACGTCAGTCCGCGATTCTAACCTGAGCGGCCAGACGCAGGCATATGCGGCAACGCGTGTGACCGATACCTGTCCCGAAAAGCTTTCGGCAAAGCTTTACGTGAGACACATCGCACGCTCGGACGACCTGCTGATGCAGGCCTAGAGGCGGCTCCGACACGTTTCCGTATTGGGATTGCCATGCTGGCTGCGGCATCATAGGCATTCCCGAGAGGTCGTCAGCTCATGGTCCATCCCGTGCTTTCCGTCGTGTTGTGCACGTACAACGGCGCCGCCTATCTGCAGGAACAACTGGAAAGCCTGCTTCGGCAGACCCGGAGGCCGGATGAGATCGTTATCGGGGACGACGGCTCGCAAGATGGGACATGGCTTTTACTCCAGGCGTTCAAAGAAAAGGCCGCGGCGCTGGGCATCCGGACCCAGGTACTGCGGCACGAGCGCAACATCGGTTTTGTAAGCAACTTTTCCCGAATGCTTCAACAGGCCATGGGGGACATCCTGTTCCTGTGCGACCAGGACGATGTCTGGCGCTGCGACAAGCTCGCCACGATCACGCGCTGCTTCGAGAATGATCCCTCGTTGCTTTTGCTCTTCAGCGATGCCCGGCTGGTGGACGCGGGCGGCGCCCCATTGCGGCACACCTTGTTCGAGGCGCTCGAGCTGACTCGCGAAGAGCGCGCCGCGATCCACGAGGGGCGCGCATTCGAAGTCTTGCTACGTCGGAATACAGTGACCGGTGCGACATCCGCGTTCCGACGGCGCTTGGTTGACCTTGCCTTGCCGGTGGGGACTGGTTGGATTCACGACGAATGGTTGGCGATAGTTGCGGCCGCCGCCGGCCGGGTCGGTATGATCGAGGAGAGCCTGATCGACTACCGCCAGCACGCCGGCAATCAGATTGGTATGCACAAACGCACGTTTATCGAAAAGTGGCGTGACCTCGTACGCCGACGTCAGGCGCAACTTCTCGCCGAGATCGGGCGGTTGGAGGTATTGCGCGCTCATCTGGCCGCCGCGCCGGTCGACTTCGACAGGATGCGCGGGCCCATCGAGAGAAAACGTGCCCATTTCCAGCGGCGGGTGTTGCTCGGCGCTGTCCCGCGATGGGCGAGGTGGCCCGGGGTCGCCCGGGAGGCCATGCGTGGCGACTATCGCCGATACGTTACGGGCGGGCGCTCCGTGCTCAGGGATCTGTTGCGCCGTGGTTGAGCGTTCCACCTCACAGGTTTGTGCCGTGGTGGTCACCTATCATCCCGACCCCGATCAGTTACGTGCGTTGCTGGCTTCGTTACAGGACCAAGTCGGCGCCACGGTGGTTGTCGACAATAGTGGCCCGGATCAAAGATCCTCGATTGACGCGGACGGATGGGCGGTAGCCGCTATTCTGCAGCAGCCCAGCAACATCGGTTTGGCAAAGGCTCAGAACCTCGGCATTGACTGGGCGCGCCAGCATGGCTTCGACTACGTGGTCTTGTTCGACCAGGACAGTTTGCCCGGCCAGGGCATGGTGCATGCGCTGCTCCGTGCTATCGACCTCCTAAGCACGGCAGGCCCTGTAGCAGCGGTCGGACCACGTTTCCATGACCTGCGCGAAGACCGGCACGCTCCGTTCGTGCGCTTAGGCTTCCCACTCAATCGCAAGCTCAGGTGCGCGCCGGGACGATCCACTATCGAGTGTCATTTTCTGATCAGTTCCGGCGCGCTGCTGCCGTTGACGGCGCTCGAGGACATTGGCGACATGGATGCCAGTCTCTTCATTGACAACGTCGACCTGGAATGGAGCTTCCGCGCCATTGCAAAGGGCTACACGCTCCACGGGGTGTGCGCCGCCACCATGCATCACCGCCTCGGCGATGCGCGCAAGACGTTGCCGCTGGGCCTGGGACAAGTGACAGTGCACAGACCCGTCAGGCTGTACTACATGATGCGCAACCGCGTGCGCCTTTATCGGATGCCGCACACGCCCGGGATCTGGGTGGCGCAGGACCTGCCGCGTGTCATGGTCAAACTGTTCCTGTTCACCGTGTTCGTCGCGCCGCGCGGACGCAATCTGCGATTCATGGTGCGTGGTTTATGGGACGGCTGGCGCGGACGGGCGGGTGCATGCCCACTGGAGACACAGGCGTAGATCCTGGTTACATGTTCTGGTAGTTGGGCCCCGAACCACCCTCGGGTGTGACCCAGGTGATGATCTCGTACGGGTCCTTGATGTCGCAGGTCTTGCAGTGCACGCAGTTGGCGGCGTTGATCTGCAGGCGCTTGGCCTGGCTCCCGTCGGGCATGGCGTCTTCGACGATCTCGTAGACGTTCGCCGGGCAGAAGCGGGTGCAGGGGTTGTCGTATTCGACGCTGCAGCGCTCGATGCAGATATTGGTGTCGGCCACGTGCAGGTGGATCGGCTGGTCCTCGTCATGCTCGGTGGCGGCGAAGTAGACGCCGGCCAGGCGGTCGCGCGGGGCCAGCTCGCGCGGCACGTAGTCGCGCTTGGGTTCCTCATATTGGCCGATCTTTTCCAGCGAGCACCAGTCCGGCTTGTTCTTCAGCGTCCACGGCGAGGCGCCGCGGGTGAGCGTTTCCCACGCGGCGTTGGCCATGCCGAACCACAGGCCCTTCTTGAAACCGGGCTTGATATTGCGCACCTGCTTCAGTTCCGCCATCGCCGGCGAGGCGCGCAGGGCGGCGTCGAAGCCGGCGGCGTTCAGGCCGTTGGCGGCCAGGTGCTCGGCGGCGAGCATGCCGCTGCGGATCGCCTGGTGGGTGCCCTTGATCTTGGGCACGTTGAGCAGGCCGGCGGTGTCGCCGATCAGGATTGCGCCCGGCATCTCGACCTTCGGCAGCGACTGGTAGCCGCCGGTGACGATGGCGCGCGCGCCGGCCGAGAGGATGTTGCCGCCCTCGAGCAGGGGTTTCACGTGCGGGTGGTTCTTCCATTGCTGGAAGGCTTCCCACGGCTTGTACTCCGGATCGCGGTAATCCAGGCCGCTGACGTAGCCGAGCGCGATGCGGTCGCCATCCAGGTGATAGAGGAAGCTGCCGCCGTAGGTGCTGGTGTCGGCCGGCCAACCGAAGCTGTGCACGATCTTGCCGGGGGTGACGCGCCCCGCGGGCACCTGCCACAGTTCCTTGATGCCGATCGAGTAACCCTGCGGATCGGAGTCCTTGTCCAATGCGAAGCGCTTGATCAACTGCTTGGTCAGGCTCCCGCGCGCGCCCTCGGCCAGCACGGTGACCTTCGCCTTGATGTCGATGCCCTGGGTGTAACCGCTCTTGTGCGTTCCGTCCTTCGCCACGCCCATGTCGCCGATGCGCACGCCGGCCACCGAGCCATCCTCGTTGTAGACGTTGTCGGCGGCGGCGAAGCCGGGGAAAACGTCCACGCCCAGCGCTTCGGCCTGCGGCGCCAGCCAGGCGCACGTCGCGCCGAGCGAAACGATGAAATTGCCGTGATTGTTCATTCCCGGCGGCACCGGCAGCTTGCGCCCGCCGGTCTTGCTGAGCAGCCAGAACTCGTCCTCGCCGGCGGGCACGCAGATCGGCGGCGGATTCTCGCGCCAGCCCGGCAGCAGCGCGTCCAGCGGGCCCGGTTCGATCACCGCGCCGGAAAGGATCTGGGCGCCGATGGTGGATGCTTTTTCGATCACGCAGACGGTGGTGTCCGGCTGCAGCTGCTTCAGGCGGATCGCGAACGACAGCCCGGCCGGCCCGGCGCCGACCACGACCACGTCGTATTCCATCGTTTCGCGTTCGCTCATGGCGGACTCCGTGCGGCGCACTTATAAGGTAAGAGCGGCATTGTCCGGTTTCACAGACCCGGGGGCAAACCGGGCTCTTCACTAACGACCGCTTGCAATCGCTTTGCGGGCCGTGGCGATAATCGGAAATACTCCCTGAAGGACGAGGCATGAATTCGACTCCGCCGATCGCCGACATCGACCTGCGCCGCGCCAGCGTGTGCCAGCTCCTGCACTGGCTGGCGGTAGGTCGCGTGCAACCCCAGGCGCTGGCCGACGTCTACCAGACGGCGATCGACCGGATCAATCCCGAGCTCAACGCCTACGTCGACCTGCGCCCCGGCCTGCTGCAGGAACAGGCGCGCACGGCGACGCATCGGCGCCGCGACGGCGTGCTCGGCCGCCTCGATGGCATCCCGATCGCCCTGAAGGACAACTTCGACATGGCCGGCTGGCCCACCCGCGCCGGTTTGCCGGGACGCGAGCAGCCGGTGCAGGATGACTCCCACGTGGTTGCGCGCCTGCGCGCCTCAGGCGCGGTGCTGGTGGGCAAGACCAACATGGATGAGGCGGCGCTGGGCGCGGCCACCGACAATCCGCACTACGGTCCGACGCAGAATCCGTACAAACCCGGTTACAGCGCGGGCGGCTCCTCCGGTGGCGCTGCGGCGGCGGTGGCGGCCGGGCTGGCCGCGGCGGCGGTGGGCTCGGACAGCCTGGGCTCGATACGGATTCCTGCGAGCTACTGCGGCGTGTATGCGCTCAAGCCCACGCACGGGGAGATCTCCGCCCGCGGCATGCTGCCGGCGGCACGCCGCCTCGATGCCGTGGGCCTGCTGGCGCGCAGCGCCAACGACCTGACCGTGTTGCTGCAGGTGCTGGCCGGCTACGACGCCGACGACGCGCGCTCGCGCCGGCGCCGCGTAGCGTTCTCGCCGCCGGACTGGGAGCCGGGCAACCTGCGTGCCGGCCTGCTGCCGGACCTGGCGGCGGTGGGCGTGGAGCCGGAGGTGATCGAGGTGTTCGACGCGGCGCTGGCGCGCCTGCCGCGCGAGCTCGGCGAGCGGCGCACGGTGGACTTCTCCGACTGGAATTTCGCGCGCACCCGCCGCGCCGGCCTGCTGCTGATGGAGGCCGAAATGCTCGGCACCTTCGCCGAGGACCTGGCCGATACCGCCCGTCCGGTCTCGCCGCGCCTGCGCGAGATGCTCGGCTACGCCGCGCGCAAGAGCGCGGCCGACTACGCCATCGCCGACCGCGTGCTCGACGCGGCCACGCTCAAGATGCGCCGCTTGTTCGCGCAGATCGACGTGCTGGTGCTGCCGACCACGCCACAGGGCGCGTTCCCGCTGGACGGACCCGCGCCCGATTCCGCAGCCGACCTCACCAGCTTCGCCAGCCTGGCCGGTTGCCCGGCGGTGAGCATCCCGATGGGCGTCTTGCCGGATGGGCGTCCGATCGGCATGCAGTTCGTCGGCGCGCGTGGTTCGGACCTTCGCCTGCTGGAACTGGCCGCGGTGTGCGCCTCGACGCTGGACGTGGAGCCGACCTACCCGGCGATCGCCTGAGCGCGTGAGCTGGCAGCCGCTCGCGCTGGAGGGCGCGGACCTCGCGCTCTGGACAGACTGGTTGCCGCCAGCCGAGGCGGATGGGCTGCTCGGAGCGCTGCTCGAAACCGTTCCCTGGGAAACCCACGTCATCCGGATGTTCGGCCGCGAGGTGGCCTCGCCGCGGCTGAGCTGCTGGATCGGCAACCCGGGCGCCAGCTACGTCTATTCGCGCACGCGCTTCGAGCCGCATCCATGGCCAGCCGCGCTGGCCGCGCTGCGCCCGCTCCTGGAGCACGCCTGCGGCAGCGCCTTCAACAGCGTGCTGGCCAACCTCTACCGCGACGGCAATGACGCGATGGGCTGGCACAGCGACGACGAGCCCGAACTGGGCGCGGCGCCGGTGATCGCCTCGTTGAGCCTCGGCTCGTCACGCCGCTTCCTGTTCCGGCCAAAGGTGACATGCGGCCCCGCCGTACTGGAACTGGAACTGCCGCACGGCAGCCTGCTGCGCATGGCCGGCGCAACCCAGCGGCTCTACCAGCACGCGCTGCCGCGCATGGCGCGCGTGCAGTCGCCACGCATCAACCTCACCTTCCGAAGGATCCTGTAGGAGCGCACCTGTGCGCGACTGGAGGCATCCCGGTCGCGCACAGGTGCGCTCCTGCATGGAACCTTTGCACCTTGGCTTGCTCCCGGGTGCCGGCGATAATCGCCACTTTCCCCAAGGTGCCCGAGCGATGACCGAGAAGACCGTACTCAACGAGACTCACCGCGCGTCGGGTGCCCGCATGGTCGATTTCGGCGGCTGGGACATGCCGATCAACTACGGCTCGCAGATCGAGGAGCATCACGCGGTGCGCCGTGACGCCGGCATGTTCGACGTCTCGCACATGACCGTGGTCGACCTTCACGGACCGCGCACGCGCGAGTTCCTGCGCCATCTGCTCGCCAACAGCGTCGACAAGCTCAAGGCGCAGGGCAAGGCGCTGTACTCGTGCATGCTCAACGAGCAGGGCGGGGTGATCGACGACCTGATCGTGTACTTCTTCGACGAGGCGCACTTCCGCCTGGTGGTGAACGCCGCCACGCGCGCCAAGGACCTGGCCTGGATCGAACAGCAGGCCAAGGCTTTCGGCGTGGAAGTGAAGGAGCGTCCCGACTTCGCGATGATCGCGGTGCAGGGCCCCAACGCCCGCGCGAAGGTGATCGGCCTGTTGCACGAGGTCGACCGGCCGCGCATCGAGAAGCTCGGTCGTTTCGCCGCTGCCGCCGCGCAGGGCCCGCACGGCATGCCGCTGTTCATCGCGCGCACTGGCTATACCGGTGAAGACGGCTTCGAGATCATCGTGCCCAGCGAGCAGGCAGTCGCCCTGTGGCAGGCGCTGGCCGACGCAGGCGTAAAGCCGGCGGGCCTGGGCGCGCGCGATACGCTGCGTCTGGAAGCGGGCATGAACCTCTATGGCCAGGACATGGATGAGACGGTGTCCCCGTGGGAAGCCAACCTGGCCTGGACCATCGCGCTGGACGAAGGTCGCGACTTCATCGGCCGCAAGGCGCTGGAGACGCAGAAGGCCGCCGGCGTGCCGCGCGTGATGGTCGGCCTGGTGCTCGACGAGAAGGGCGTGCTGCGCCACGGCCAGAAGGTGCTCACCGCCAACGGCGACGGAGAGGTCCTCTCCGGCAGCTTCGCCCCCACGCTGGACAAGGCGGTGGCCTTCGCGCGCATCCCCGCCGGCGATCCGGGTGAGGTGCGGGTGGACATCCGCGGCCGCGAGGTGCCGGTGCGCGTGGTGAAGTATCCGTTCGTGCGTGATGGCAAGCCCTGCGAAGGCATCTGATTCACGCGCGTCATTCCTTTAGAGTTCCCGCCGAGCGGCTAGAATCGCCGCTCCATTCCACGACAACGACTGGACCCGACCATGAGCGAGATTCCCGGCGACCTGAAGTTCCTCAAATCCCACGAATGGGCCCGCGTCGAAGATAACGGCGTGGTGCGCGTGGGCATCTCCGACCACGCGCAGGGCCAACTCGGCGACCTGGTGTATGTGGAGCTGCCGGAAATCGGCGCCAGTGTGCAGGCCGGCACCGGCACGGCGGTGGTTGAGTCGGTGAAGGCTGCTTCGGACATCTATTCGCCGGTGTCCGGCGAGATCGTCGAGGTCAACGAACTGCTTAACGACAAGCCTGAGACGATCAATGAAGACGCCTTCGGCGAAGGCTGGATCTTCGCCGTGCGCATCTCCGATCGCGCCGAACTGGATGAGCTGCTCGACGCCGACGCTTACGCCGAGCAGATCGAGAACGAGGACCACTGACGGTCCGATGATCGTGCGCCGCATCGGCGGGCGCACGATCGATCCAGCCGCTCTTCTTTCCTCCGGACAAGGAAGGGCCAGGAAGCGCCCGGGACGATTTGCGATCGCCATCGATCGTGCCGCTGGTCGACTTCCATTCATCCCAATGAAGGCTCCCATCCCGCCTCGCAGGACGTGTCCCGCGAGGCGGGATGGCGCGCGGAGCATGTGTCAGTCGGTAGTTGCCGATGTATCGCAAACCCTTGTGGAGCAAGGGTTTGCGCGGCGCGGACGATTTTCGACCGGTTATTATTTAGGCGTCTATACGTCTAAATGATAATGTCCGCGGTAATCCGCCAACCCTTGTCGTGCGGCCCTTTGCGGGCTCCCGGAGGGGCTTTCGACCGGCCGAATTTTCTGGTCGAAATCAATTGACAGTTGAAATCTTCAGGAATAGCTTTCGCTTCAGATCAGGGGAACGGGTCCACATGGCAGCATCGAAATTCATAACGCCTTATGTCGATCACGGCGAAAAGGCCGGCGCGGTGCGCAAGATCACCGTGTCGATTCCGCTGCATGTCCTGCGTCTGCTTTCCGACGAGCGCACCCGCCGTCAAGTGAACAATCTTCGGCACGCCACCAACAGCGACTTGCTGGTGGAGGCGTTCCTGCACGCTTTTACTGGGCAACCACTGCCAACTGATGAGGAGCTGAGACGAATGGCCACTGCCAAGAAAACCGCTGCAAAGAAACCGGCCGCCAAGAAGGCGCCCGCCAAGAAGACCGCTGTGAAGAAGGCCGCCGCCAAGAAGCCGGTTGCCAAGAAGCCGGCCGCCAAGAAGGCTGTCGCCAAGAAGGCCGCCCCGAAGAAGGCTGCCGCCAAGAAGCCGGCCGCCGCCAAGAAGGCTGCCGTCAAGAAAGTTGCCGTGAAGAAGGTTGCCGCCAAGAAGCCGGCCGCCAAGAAGGCTGCACCGGCCAAGGTGGTGAAGGCCACCAAGACCGCCAAGGCCACCAAGGCCAAGAAGTAAGCTTTCCAAAAAGACCAACAAGCGGTATCGACTTTCTCTCCCTGCGGTGCCCAGCGCGGGGAGGGTACTTCGAAGAGCGATTCGTCCCGGCCACGGCCGGGACGCTTCGTTTCAGGGACCCTCAAAACAGGCAGGCCTCCCGATCACCCAAGTATTTGCCGCAACGGCACATTGGCGGTAACTTGTGCGCACTCGCGCCGCGCACGTCCAGGGGGACGGCCGCTCCTACAGGGGGAAAAAGCGCGGGTATCTCATGCCAGCCAATGGTGAACGTCCCATGGATACCCGTACCAGTTCTACGCGCGCGCATGCGCGCGGGGCCGCCCGGCCCACGTTGATCGCCGTGATCGCCATTTTCATCCTGCTGGCCGCGGCCAGCTGGTTCCTCATCCTGCAGCCGCACCAGGAACTGGTCATGCAGGATGCCGGCGGACATCCGTCCACGCCGGTCTCGACCGACAAGATCGCCGTGGCGCCGCCCGCCAACGTCGAGGCGATGGACTTGAACCAGTTGCTTGCCGAGGCGCGCAAAGCGATGAACGACCATCGCGTGCTTGCGCCGGCGGGCAACAACGCGTTCGAGTTCTACCTCAAGGCGCTGGAGAAGCAGCCGGGCAACCCGGTGGCCACCGATGCCCTGCGCGAGACCTTCCCGTTCGCCGCAAGCGGCGCCGAGCAGGCGATCAACGGGCGCGATTTCAGTGAAGCCCAGCGCGAGATCGACCTGCTCGCCAAGGCGGATCCGGCCAACTACACGCTGACCATCCTTCGCTCCAAGCTCGACGCGCAGCGCAAGCTGCTGGACAAGGAGCAGCAGCAGGCGCTCGAGCAGCAGCGCCAGCAGCAACTGGCCGCCGACAAGGCGGCGGCGGACAAGGCTGCGGCGGAGAAGCTGGCGGCCCAGCAGAAGGCGCAGCCGGCCGAGCAGAAGCCGCAGACCGAGGTCGCGGCCGCCAATGCGCCGGCCGCCGCCGAGGCGGCCAACCCCGCGCCGCAGCGGGTGGTGACCACCGACCCGGTGATGACCAAGTACGTGCAGCCGCGCTTCCCGACCCAGGCACAACGTGCACGCACGCAAGGCTGGGTACTGGTGGGCTACACGGTCGATACCGAAGGCAACGTAAGTGGCGTGCAGGTCGTCGACGCCCAGCCGCGCCACCTGTTCGACCGCGAGGCGGTCAACGCGGTCGAGCGCTGGAAGTACAAGCCCGCCACGCGCAACGGCACGCCGGTGGAAGCAAAGATGCAGAAGAAGATCGAATTCAAGCTCTGAACCGGAAGCCAGGACATGTGAAAAAGGCGGCGCCTGGCGTCGCCTTTTTTTGTGCGGTGGAAAGCGCATCGGGCGCAACCGCGTCAGCCACAGAGCGGGCGGCAGCACGAGTGAAGAAGCCCGCGGATCAGGGCGAGAGCGGCTCTAGTGGCGACGATGGCGTCGCGCGCGGGTCCTGGTGCGCGGGCGATCGGTAACGCTTTTCTCCAGCCCGGCCCAGTCCACGTGCGGCAGGCCGAGCAGGCTGTCGAACACCATCGGCATCAGGCCCGAAGGCGTGGGGACGCCGGCGTTCCACATCGTCACCACGCCGGTGTGGTACTTGGGGAAGAAGCCGATCATGGTGCGGTAGCCCTCCACCGCGCCTGCGTGGTAGACCAGCGTTTCGCCGCCATAGGTGAATACGCGCCAGCCCAGCGCATAGGCCGCCGAGGTGAGGCGGCCGTTGCGCCAGGGCGAGGAATGGAGCTCGCCCGGCGTGCGCACGCCCGGTGTATGCAGCGCTTCCAGCGTTGCAGGGGAAAGCACATCCGGACGCCCGCCCATCTGCGCGATCAGCCATTTCTCCATGTCGCGCAGGCTGGCGTTGACGCCCGCCGCCGGCGCGACCCGGTAGTAGTTTTCCTTCGGTTCGAACGGCACCCAGCCGCGTCGCGTGCGCCGATGCGGGCGCGCCCAGCTCTTGCTCGATTCCAGGCCCGCGCGTCCGTAGCTGGCGGTGGTCATGCCCAGCGGCAGGAAGATGCGCCGATCCACCAGTTTGTAGAAGAAGTTGCCGGTCATCGCGTACACTACGTCGCCGATCAGGCTGAACGCAACGTTCTGGTAGCCGTAGCACTTGCCCACGCCGCAGGTCATGTCGACCTGGTCGAGCTTGCGCACCAGCTCTTCGTACGGGACGTCGTCCTCGAGCATGTTGTCGTAGGTGTTGCGCGGCAGGCCCAGTCGCTGGCCGAGGATGTCGGCGACAGTCGCGCGCTGCGTATCGGGTACGTTCTTGAGTTTGAAGAACGGCAGCACGTTGACCAACCGCGTGTCCCAGGCCAGCTTGCCGTCCTGCACCAAGATGGCGGCAAGGCCAGTGGCGAACGCCTTGGACAGCGAGGCGAGACGGAACACGGTATCGGGTTTGACCGGTTCCTTGTCGGCGGCGTCGGCGTAGCCGATGGTGCCCTCGAAGACGACCTTGTCGTTCACCACGACCGCGGTGGCCAACCCGGCCACGGCATCACGCTGGTCGAGCTTGCCGAGCCATTGCTTGTAGGCCTCCAGCGTGGCTTGCACCCGCGCGGGTGGAAGCGACTGGGTGCCGGAGTCGGCGGGCGAGGCGGTGGCGGAGGGTGATGCCGGCGTGGCGGCGCGGGCCAGTGCGGGGATCGTTGCTGCGCCGAGCAGGCCGGCGATCAGCAAGGGAAGCGTACGAAGCTGCATGCCTGGAAGAGTCCGGCGCAAAGTCTTGGAAAAGGTGAAGAAAAGGCCCGGGGGGGCGCAATGCCCCCGATTGTGGGGCACCCGGGCCAGCTCTACAACGAGAAGAGGCTGGCGCCAGGCTGCTGGTGTTCAGACCATCGGCCCGCTTGCGCAGCGCCCCGTCCAGCGTGCGACAGCCGACCGGGTCGCGCATGCTAGGCTTTGGCGCTCCCCACAAGGCTGGACTCTCCGTGAGCCTGCGCCACAACGCCCGCGCCGACGAGCGCAGCGGGCTGATTCTCTCCACGCTGGCCTTTTTCCTGGTGATGGCCGGCTACTACATGATCCGACCTGTGCGCGATCAGCTGGGCGGCGCAGTAGGGTCCCAGTCGTTGCCGCTGTTCTACGGGGTGACCTTCGCCGTCATGCTCTTGCTGACCCCCGTGTTCGGCTGGCTGGTGGCGCACGTGTCGCGCCGGCGGCTGCTGGCGTGGAGCTACAGTTTCTTCATCGTTTGCCTGGTCGCCTTCGTGCCTGCGTTCCTGGCGCAGGAACGTATCGGTGCCAAGCTGCTGGGCGTGGTGTTCTACGTCTGGGTCAGCGTCTTCAATCTGTTCGTGGTGTCGCTGTTCTGGAGCTTCATGGCCGACATCTTCGCCAGCCAGCAGGCGCGGCGAGTATTTCCGCTGATTGCGCTCGGCGGTATGGGCGGGGCGATCTTCGGGCCGTTGCTGACCCGATGGCTGTTGCACGTGCTCGGCGTGGCGCAACTGCTGGTGGTGTCGTCGGGGGCGCTCGGTCTCGCGCTGCTGCTGCTGTTGCAGCTTTCCGCACGCGATGAGCGGGCCGCTGGCGGGCAGACCATGCAAGGCACCGGTGGCTCGCTGTGGGCTGGCGTCCGCGAGCTGTGGTCGCGGCCGTTCCTGCGCTACATGGCCATGCTCATGCTGCTCGGCGACGGCATCGGTACGCTGGCCTACGCGTTGATGGCCGACTTTGCGAAGGCGCATTTCGCCGACCGTGTCGCGCGCACGTCGTTCTACAACGACCTGGACCTGGCGACCAACGCGCTGGGTGCGCTGCTGCAGTTGACGCTGACACGCTGGCTGCTGGTCCGTTTCGGTGCCGGCTGGGGCCTGGTGGTTCCCGCACTGGTCAACATCGGCCTGCTGCTCATGGTCGCCGTGTTCGGACCGGGCGACATGCTCCTGCTGGGCATGGCCGTGCCGTTGCTGGCCGTGATGCTGGTGACCACTCGCGGGTTTGCCTACGGCATGACCAAGCCGGCGGTCGATGCGCTGTACACCCGCGTGCCGCGCGAGACGCGCTACAAGGGCAAGAACTTCGTGGAGACGGCCGTGTGGCGCTTCGGCGACGTGCTGGTGACCAGCGGCGTAAGCCTGCTGGCGTGGCTCGGTGTGGGCGTGGGCGGCATGGGCTTGATCGGCGCCGGCGTGGCGACGATGTCGGCGTGGGTCGCGCGGCGTGCCGGGCGATCACCGGACCTGGCCAGGGACTGAGCCGGGTCCGTGATCTCAGGGTGGGCTTTAGCCCACATCGCATCCTGGCAAGGTGGGCTGAAGCCCACCCTACGAAGGCCATGCGTCAGCTGGTGATGTAGCGCTGCAGTTGTTCGATCTGTTCGGCCTGCGCGTCGATCACCGCCTTGACCAGGTCGCCGATCGAGATCACGCCGACCACGCGCCCGTCCTCGACCACCGGCAGGTGCCGCACGCGTCGCTCGGTGCACAGGCGCATGCAGTCGAACACGTCCGTCTCGGGCGAGATGGTGAGCGGTTCGCTGCTCATGATGTCGGCCACCGCGGTCTGCGCGGAGGAACGTCCCTGCAGGATGACCTTGCGAGCGTAGTCGCGCTCGGAAACGATGCCCGACAGCGCGGCGTCCTTCATCACCACCAGTGCGCCGACGCGGCGCTCGGCCATCTGCCGGATGGCGTCCAGTACGGGCGCCTCGGGTGCGATCGCATAGACGTCGCTGCCCTTGCTTTGCAGAAGATGCCTTACCTGACGCATGCCCGGTGCTCCTCTTCGGCCTGCGTCGGAGTCTAGCGCTGCGGCGTCGGCAGGGTGTGTAGGTACTGATCGGTGGCGTCGGGCGGGCCTTACAGGTGTTCTTCTTCCACGAAGTACAGCGGGCGCTGCTTGCTCTCGGCGTAGCTGCGGCCGAGGTATTCGCCGATCACGCCCAGTGCCAGCAACTGCACGCCGCCGAGGAACAGGATCACCAGCATCAGCGTCGGGTAGCCGCGCACCGCGTCACCCCAGATCAGTGCCTTGGTCAGCACCCACAGTCCGTAGACGAAGGCCAGCAGCGAGGAGCCCAGCCCGACCCAGGTGGCCAGCCGCAACGGGGCGCTGGAGAACGAGGTGATGCCCTCGATGGCCAGTTGGCTCAGGCGCCAGTAGTTCCACTTGGTGCGACCGCTGTGGCGTGGCTCGCGCTGGTAGCGCACGGCGGTCTGGCGGTAGCCGATCCAGGCGAACAGGCCCTTCATGAAGCGTTGGCGCTCGCGCAGCTTCGCCAACGCATCCAGCGCGCGGCGCGAAAGCAGGCGGAAGTCGCCGGTATCGCGCGGCAGCGGGGTGTCGGAGAGCCGCTCCATGGCGCGGTAGAAGCCGGCGGCGGTGAGACGCTTCAATCGTGTCTCGCCGGCCCGAGCGCTGCGCGTGGCGTAGACCACGTCGAAGCCGGCGCGCCATTGCGCGACAAGTTCGGGGATCAGCTCGGGCGGGTCCTGCAGGTCGGCGTCGATCACCACGGCCGCGCCTTGGGTGACGTGGTCCAGCCCCGCCGTGAGCGCGGCCTCCTTGCCGAAATTGCGCGAGAGCTTGAGCGCGCGCACGCGCCGGTCCCTTGCTCGCAGTGCTTCGATCGCCGGCCAGGTGCCATCGGTGCTGCCGTCGTCGACGTAGAGCACGGTGCTGTCCAGTGCCAAGGTGTCGAGCACGGCGGCAAGGCGCTGGTGGAACGCGCCGAGCACGGCCGCCTCGTTGAAGGCGGGGACGACGACGGTCAATTCGCTCATGGGTCAGTGTCCTCGCCGCACGCGCGGGGGATGGTTGGCGTCCAGGTAGCCTGTGCCACCCAGGTGCTGCATCTGTCGCTGGATCCATTGCGTGCGGCGCTGGACGTACGCGCTGGGGCGGTCGGCATGCAGGCGGCGCGGGCTGGGCAGCACCGCCGCCAGGCGCGCAGCCTGCGCCGGTCCGAGCCGCGCCGGCGGCACGTGGAAATAGGCCTCGCTCGCCGCACCCACGCCGTAGATGCCGTCACCCAGCTCGGCGATGTTCATGTACACCTCGAGGATGCGCCGCTTGGGCCAGGTCAGCTCGATCAGCACGGTGTAGTAAGCCTCCAGCCCCTTGCGCACGAAGCTGTGGCCATTCCACAGGAACAGGTTCTTGGCGACCTGCTGGCTGATGGTGCTGGCGCCGCGCAGGCGCTTGCCATCGTCGGCATCGTCCAGCGCGTCCTGGATCTGTTCGAGGTCGAAGCCGTGGTGGAAGGGAAATTTCTGGTCCTCGCTGGCCACCATGGCCAGCGGAACGTACGCGGACACGCGCTCCCACGGGACCCAATGCTGGCGCAACCTGAAATCACGCTCGTCGTGCAACAAGGCGCCGATACGACGC
Source organism: Frateuria sp. GZRR35 (assembly GCF_051900415.1). Classification (NCBI taxonomy): domain Bacteria; kingdom Pseudomonadati; phylum Pseudomonadota; class Gammaproteobacteria; order Lysobacterales; family Rhodanobacteraceae; genus Frateuria; species Frateuria sp. GZRR35. The sequence continues at coordinate 29,623 of NZ_JBHZGL010000007.1, read as the reverse complement.
TCCATCATGACCGCCGAGGTCCACGGCGGTACGAAGCGCAGCACCAGCACCACCAGCCAGGACAGCGCCAGCCAAGACACCGCCAGAATGGCGAGCGGCCGCAGCAGGCGGCGGAGGGCGGTGCGCGGTGGAGGCATCGTCTTGGCGTCGACCTTCGGTTGCGATCCCCGGGAGTATAAGCGGCCCATTGTTCCGTGCCGCGCTGTCCCCATCTCAACCGACTCACCGTGTCGAGGTCATTTCTGTGGAAACCGTGCTTGTCGAGGACGTGCTGCATCGCTTCGTGCTGGAACGCGCCGGTGTGCGCGGCGTGCTGGTGCGGCTGGGTGCCGCCTGGCGCGAGGTCGCCGGGCGCTCGGACTACCCGGCGCCGCTGCAGGAGCTCCTGGGCCAGAGCCTGGCCGCCAGCGCGCTGCTGACCGGCAACATCAAGCTGGAGGGCGCGCTGTCGATCGAGCTCAAGAGCAGCGGTGCGCTGCGCCTGCTGTTCACCGAATGCAGCGACCAAGGACGGTTGCGCGGCCTGGCACGCTGGAACGATCCGCTGCCCGAGCCACTGGACCTGTCCGCGTTGCCGGGGGCGGTCATGGCCATCACGATCGGTCACGCCGAGCGCGGCCAGCGCTACCAGGGCCTGGTCGAACTCAGCCAGCCGGAACTGGCCGGTGCGCTGGAAAACTACTTCCGCCTGTCCGAGCAGCTGCCGGCGCGCCTGTTGCTGGCGGCCGACGGCGAGCATGCGGTCGGGCTGATGCTGCAGAAACTGCCCGACGAGGGCGGCCATGACGCCGTCGAGGACGAGGATGCCTGGAGTCGCGTCCTGCATCTGACGGGCACGCTGGGCCGCGACGAAATGCTGGCGACCGCGCCGGAGCAGCTTCTATACCGCCTCTACCACGAGGAAACCGTGCGGATGTTCGAGCCACGCCCGCTGGCGTTCGGCTGCAGTTGCTCGCGCGAGCGGGTGGAGTCGATGTTGCGCTCGCTGGGGCGGGACGAGGTCGAGGCCGCACTGGCTGCGCGTGATGACGAGATCGAGGTGATCTGCGAGTTCTGCGCGCAGCGCTACACCTTCGACCGCATCGATGCCGAGCATGTGCTGAGCGGCGGGGTGAGCGCGGATACGTCCACGACGTCGCAGTAAACCGTAGGGTGGGCTTCAGCCACCCTCATGTCCGTCACGCCACGGCGGGCGTCGGATCGGCCGGCAACCACACGCTGATCGGCTGCGGGCGCGCGAACAGGAAGCCCTGGCCGTAGCGGCAGCCGACGCGCATCAGCGCCTGGCGCTGGTGTTCTTCTTCGATGCCTTCGGCGATCACCAGCATGTTCAGCGAGTCGGCCAGCACCTGGATCGCGCGCACCACGGCCAGGCCCTGGCCATCGCCCTCGCGCGGCAGCTCGGTGATGAAGGAGCGGTCGATCTTCAGCGTCTCGAACGGGTACTGGTGCAGGTAGCTCAGCGAGGAATAGCCGGTACCGAAATCGTCCAGCGCCACCCGCACGCCGCGGCTGCGCATGTTCTCCAGGATGCGTTTGACCTGCGCCGGGTTGTCCAGCAGCGCGCGCTCGGTGACCTCGATGCGGACCTGTCGCGGCGGCAGGCCGTGCTCCGCGAGCAGGGCGAGCAGGCGGGCATCCAGATCCGGCAGGCGGAAGTGGCGGCCGGACACGTTGATGCTGACGAAGCCGTCCTTGCCCAGCAGCGCCGGCGCCTGCGCGCAGACCTGCTCGAAAATCTGCCAGTCGATGCTCTCGGCGCAGCCGGCTTCCTCGGCGATGATCAGGAACTCGCCCGGGGCGAGCAGGCCGCGATCCGGGTGATGCCAACGCAGCAGTGCCTCGTAGCCCACCACATGGCCGTCTTCCAGCGCCACGATGGGCTGGTAGAACGGTACGAATTCGTTGCGCGCGAGGCCGCGGCGCAGATCGCTCTCCAGTTCCAGCAGCGACAGGGCTTCGCGGCGCAGGCGGTCGTCGAATACCGCCGCGCGGTGGCGGCCTTCGTCCTTGGCGCGATACATCGCCGCGTCGGCGTCGCGCAACAGCTCTTCCGGTTTCTGGTAGTGCGGGGCGGGCAGGGCCACGCCGATCGAGGCCGAGGTGAAGATTTCCTTGGCGCCAAGGCGGAACGGTACCTGCAGTTCACCGATGACACGCTCGGCGACCGCCACTGCGGTCGCCGGGTCAACAATGCCCTCCAGCAGCACGGCGAACTCGTCGCCGCCCAGGCGCGCGACCACGTCGCGGGTCTTCAGGCACGCGCGGATGCGCCCGCCGACCTGGAACAGCAGGTCGTCGCCGACCAGATGGCCCACCGAATCGTTGATGACCTTGAAGCGGTCAAGATCGATGAACAGCACGGCGAAGCCGCCTTCTTCCGGTTCGCCGCGATAGCGTTCCAGCGCTTGCTCCATCCGCTGCAGCAGCAGCGTGCGGTTGGGCAGGCCGGTGAGCGAGTCGTGCAGGGTTTCGTACTTGAGCCGGCGCTCGACGCGTTCGCGCTCGGCGATCTGCTCGCGCAGGTCGCGGTTGGCCAGCGCCAGCGCGCGGGTGCGCTCGGTGACGCGGCGCTCCAGTCCCGCGTAGGCCTGCTTCAGCGATTCGGCCGTGTGCTTGCGCTGCAAGGCGTTGGCGATGTGGTAGCTGACGAAGGTGAGCAGTTCCTGGTCACGCTCGTTGTAGGTGTGCTCGGGCGTATAGCTCTGCACCGCCAGCACGCCCATCACCTTCTCGCCCCACACCAGCGGCACGCCGAGCCAGCACAGCGAATGGGTGCCCTGGCGCTGGATCTCGCCCAGGGTGGTCAATCGTTCCAGTTCGGCCGAGTCGGCCAGCAGCGGCTTGCCATGGCGCAACACGTACTCGGTGGCGCCGCGGCCATGCAGGCGCGGCGCTGGCACGTTGTCGACCTCGTCGACCGAATAGGGGAAGGTCAGCTGCCCGCTGTCCTCGTCGACCAGCGCGATGTAGAAGTTGCGCGCGTACAGCAGCCCGCCGATGACCCGGTGCACCGCCGAATAGAACGTATCCAGGCCTTCGGAGGTACTCGCCAGTTCGGCGATGCGGAACAGCGCCGCCTGCAGCCGCTCGCCGCGCTGGCGCTGAAGCACCTGCTGGCGCAGCACGCGATTGGCCTCGCGCAGGGCGGCCGTGCGGTCGGCCACGCGCCGCTCGAGTTCTGCCTGCGCCTGGCGCTTTTCGAGTGCGGCCTGCACGTGCTGGGCCACGTAGCAGAGCAGCTCGCGGTCCTGCGTGGTGTACTGGGTGTCGGCCCGGTAGCTCTGGATCACGATGCCGCCGACCACCTTGGCCTCGCGCAGCAGCGGCACGCCCAGCCAGTGTTCGCAGTCCGGCCCGATCAGCACCAGGCGGTCGGGCACGGTGCGGTTGAGTTCCTCGATCGAGCCCATCATGGCGCGCCCGCCCTTGAGCAGGTTCCAGGTCAGGCTGTGTTCCAGGTCGGACAGCGGCACGCTGCGTTCGGGCGAGGGCGGGTCGCGGTCGGCCGCGTCGGCGTAATACGGGAAACGCACGCTGTCGGTGGCTTCGTCATACAGCACGATGTAGAAGTTTTCCGCGTACATCAGGCTGCCGACGATGGCGTGCAGCGAGCGCATCATCTCGCCCATGTTGCGCTCGGTGCCGGCCTGTTCGGCGATGGCGAACAACGCGCGCTGCAGGCGTTCGGCCAGTGCCAGACGGGAAATCGCCTCGTACAGCCGCGCGGTCTCGGCCTGCTGGCGCATCCGGGTACCGGCCAGTCGACCGAACCAGGCGAGGCGCTCGCGCAAGGGTTCGGACAGGGGCGATTCCGGTTCCAGCACCAGCACGCGCAGCCCCTGCGGATCCTCGGCCAACTCCATCCGACCCGCGGTGAAAGGAGCTTCCTCAACGCCCAACGGGCGCCAACCCAGACGCGCACGCACGTGCCAGTCCGACAGCAGGGTTTCACATACGGCCGCCACGCTGCCGGCGTCTGGTGCCCCGAACAGCCGCTCGACCGCGCGATGCAAGACTTCCCGGTCGGCCGGGAAGGCTGCGGGCTCGCGGGTGGGGGGAGCCGGGTTCATGGAGGGTTCTCAGGTTCCGTGCTTGGGCCGTGGCGTGACTATATCGTGCGCGGCGGGCTTTGTCGGAGGTTCGTTTTGCCTGAATTTCATTCCCGGGGAACCCTCTTTTCACATGGTGGTCCATGCAAAAGCGATATGTGCCTGGGTTCACCGTTTGAGCGGCATCCCCTCCTGGCGGGGTGTTAGTTAAACGTAAAGGAGCTATACTCGCCCCCAACGAATGGCATACGTCTGCCTGCCACCTTCCGACTGCTTACAACGACTTATGCGCCGCCTGTTGCCCCTGCTGACCTTGCTGATGCCGCTCGCCGCGGCAGGCCAGTCGCTGGACGCGAATCGGCCTGCCATCGCGCCGTTGCTGCGCCCGGCAACGGGCCAGGCAGCCGACTCCGGGGTCGTGGTGCGCGACCGCGACGGGCACATGCTCATGCTCAAGGCGGGCGCGCAGGCGGTCGGTGCGAGCCGGCGTGCCGATGCGCCGCTGTCGTTCCCTGTGACCGATGCCGGCAGCGTGACGTCGACCGACCTGCAGTACGGGCTGGACCCGCACCTGCAGATCCACGCCGGGGTCAGTGAGCACAACGGGACCTCCCGCAGCCCGCGGGTGGTCGGCAGCGAGATCGGCGCCACCTACAACCTCGGCCGCTACAGCCTGGGCGTGAGCGTGGGCGCCGACAGCACGCCCGACCAGCGCCTGCCGCGTGTCCTGCCAGGCGCCACGCCCGGCGTGAACGGCCTGCCCGACTTCGATAGCAGCGCCCAGCTCAATGCGCGCGGCCGCGTGGCGGTCGGCGGGCAGAGCGGTATCGACCTGGGAGCCAGCGTGGGCCGCATCCGCCTGCTGCCAGGCAACGAACTGGGCGTCAATTCGCTGGACCAGAAGGCGTTGACCTTTGGCGTCGACCACGGCCCGCTGAGCGGCACGCTGGTCGGCCGCACCATGCAGCCGACGCTGCCGGGCGGCTACTACGGCGACAAGCGCTGGAGCAGCATCGACCTGGGCGTCACCCTGCGGTTGCCGTGGCAGGGCGAACTGAGCATCGGCGCGCAGAACCTGTGGTCCTCGGGAACCTCGGTTCCTACGCCTGCGGGCCCCGAACCCGATCAGTCGCGCACGCCGTACGTGCAGTATCACCAGGACCTTTAAGCTACCCCCGAATACAGAAAAGGCCGTCGCATGCGACGGCCTTTTCGTTTGGCTGCTTGTTCCGGGGTCCGGGGGCGTTTAGCTAGCTGGCGCTCCATTCGGCCCGGCGGGACCGGCTTGCACCATGCGCCGCCCGGTTCTCGCCCTTGCTGGAGCGTGCCCGTCAATCCTTCTTGCGGATGCGCAGGTCGCCACTGAAGGTCTCCACGTGGATGCGGCCCCTGCTGCCACCCACTTCGGCGTTGAGCTCGCTGCCGGGGCCATGATCGTGTTCGATGGCCTGGCCGAAGTCGCTACGAAGGTCGCCGCTGAAGCTGCTGGCATGGATCGATGCGGAAAGATTCGAGGGCACGATGATCTGCACGTCGCCACTCATGCTGTCGACGTCGATGTTGCCGTGCTCGGCAAGGCCACCGTTGAGCTGCACGTCGCCGGAAACCGTGCTCAGGCTAATTTTTTTCCACGGCCCGCCGCTGGCCTGGATGCGACCGGAGACGCTCTGCAGGTCGGCCTGGTTGCCCAGCGCGGGAGCGAGGATGTCGCCGCTGACCGTCTGCAGGTCGGCGCGCTCGGCATGGCCCGATTGCTGCACGGTGCCGCTCACGCTTTCGACCGACAGGTCGGGGGTGCGGGCGTTGATCCGCACGCGGCCGCTGACCGAATTGACCGAGATCTCGCCGCCATCCATGCCGTCGATGCCCAGCGGCGCGCTGACCACTTCCACGTCCAGCGTGGCGCCCTTGGGCACGTGCAGGTCGAGCGTGGTATCGCCCATCGAGTTGTCGCCGTTCCAGTTGAACCAGCCCTTCGAGCCATCGCCCCTGGGCTTGACCTTGATTTCCAGGTCGCCGTTGTCGCCGTCGATGGCCAGCGGCGCGGCGCCTTCGCCGAGCGAACCGGTGACCTGCACCTCGTTGCGGTCCCAGGCGGTGATGGTGACCTGGCCCTTGACGTTGCTCACGCTGATGCGTGCGTTGGCATTGGCCGGGTGGTGCAGGTTGATCGGGGTGTCGGCCAGCGCCTGGCCGATGCACAGGGCGAGCAGCAGGGGAAGGTAGCGTACGGTTTTCATGCGTTGACTCCTCAAGGGTTTCTCAGCCTGCCTGCTGGTCGAGCTGGCGCAGCCGCGATTGCTGTTGGCGGGTGCGCGACAGGAGTCGCTGCAGTGCCGGTGAATGGGGGGCCAGTTCCAGTGCCTGCCTCAGTTCCAGGCGCGCGGCATCCAGTTCGATCGCCGCCCCGGCCAGGCGCGGGTCATCTGGCTTCCACGGCGCCTGGGCCGAGGCCGTGACGGTGGTCTGCGGGTGCTCGAGCAAGTGGCGCTGGCGCAGGCTCAGGGACACGGCGAGCAGGCTCAGGCCCGCGAAGCTGGCGGCGAGCAGCCAGCCCGGACGCGAGCTGGAGCGCACCGGTTCGGCCGGTTCCAGCGCGGCGTCGATGCGCATCCACAGGTCGTGGCGCGGTGCGACCGGCGCGCGCAACTCGCGCAGCTGTCGACGCCATTCGAATTCGTTCATGACGACTCTCCGGGTTCGAGCATCCGGCGCAGCAGCCCGCGTGCACGGTGCAGTTGCGCCTTGGACGTACCGACGGCCATGCCCAGTTCGCTGGCGATCTCCTCGTGGCGCCAGCCTTCCACGTCATGCAGTACCAGTACCGCGCGGGCACGCGGCGGCAATTTGGCGATGGCGCGCTCCAGCTCCTCGCGCTCGGCGGCGCAGAAGGGCACTTCGCCCGGGTCGGGCAGGTCCTCCTCGCCGACGAAGCCGACTGGCTGTGCCCCGCGCGAACGGATGTCCATCAGCGCCACGTTCACCGCCAACCGGTACAGCCAGGTACCGAAGGCGCTTTCGTGGCGGAAGTCGCCAAGCTTCTGCCAGGCGCGCACGAAGGCGTCCTGGGTCAGGTCCTCGGCACGCGCGTGGTCGTAGCCGGCCAACCGGTAGACCGCGCCGTAGATACGGTCGACATGCTGGCGGTACAGCCGCTGGAACGCGTGGCGATCGCCCCGGGCCGCGGCGCGCGCGTCATCGGCGTCGGACCACGCGACAGGCGGTGGCGGCATCGGGCTTCCAGTGGCGAGGCAGGCAGCTTCCATCTTGCCAGCTTGGATGCACGGAAGTGGCGGAGCGTTTAATGCACTCCTCTCCCCGCAGGAGAGAGGGAGCTGGCGTGAGGCCGGCTCGGAAGCTGAGGCGTGTTTCACCCACCCCTCTCCCGGCGGGAGAGGGGCTGCAAGCGATCAGGCCGTGGCGGCGCGGGGCGCGGTTTCGGCGGCGGACAGCCCGCTGGCCACGCGCTGCTGCTCCTGGTGCAGGCGTTCAGGCATGCGCGGGCCGAAACTGGCCAGGTACTCGCCGATGGCGTCCAGCTCGGCCTGCCAGCCGGCGGTGTCGATGTCCAGCAGCTCGCTGGCGGCCTCGCGTGGGAGGTTCAGGCCCTCGAGTTTCAGCTCGCCCTCGGCCGGCACGATGCCGATCGGTGTTTCCACGCCACGAGCCTTGCCGTCGACGCGGTTGATCATCCACTCCAGCACGCGCAGGTTCTCGCCGAAGCCCGGCCACAGGAACTTGCCGTCCTTGCCCTTGCGGAACCAGTTGACGTGGAAGATCTTCGGCAGCTTCATGCCCGGCTTGTCGAACGACAGCCAGTGCGCGAAGTAGTCGCCGTAGTGGTAGCCGCAGAATGGCTTCATCGCCATCGAGTCACGACGCAGCACGCCGACCGCGCCGGTTGCCGCGGCGGTGGTTTCCGAACCCATCGCCGCGCCCATCAGCACGCCGTGCGCCCAGTCGCGCGCTTCCATCACCAGCGGCAGCAGCGAAGGACGGCGGCCGCCGAAGACGATCGCGTCGATCGGCACGCCTTGCGCGTCCTCGGCCTTCTCCGACCAGGTCGGGCACTGTTTCGCGCTCACGGTGAAGCGCGAGTTCGGGTGCGCGGCCGGGCCGTTGGCCGGATCGTACGGACGCCCCTGCCAGTCGGTGACCGGCGTGCCGGGCAGGCCTTCCCACCAGGGCTGGTTGTCGGCGGTGACCGCGACGTTGGTGAAGATCGTATTGCGCGAGATCGACTGCAGCGCGTTGGAGTTGGTCGCGGTGCTGGTGCCCGGCGCCACGCCGAAGAAGCCGGCTTCGGGATTGATCGCGTACAGGCGGCCGTCGGCGCCGGGGCGCATCCAGCAGATGTCGTCGCCGACGGTCCATACCTTCCAGCCGTCCTTGCGGTAGCCCTCCGGCGGAATCAGCATCGCCAGGTTGGTCTTGCCGCAGGCCGAGGGGAAGGCGGCGGCGACGTAGTGCGTCTCGCCCTTGGGATTCTCGATGCCCACGATCAGCATGTGCTCGGCCAGCCAGCCCTCGTCGCGGGCCTGGTTGGAGGCGATGCGCAGCGCGTGGCACTTCTTGCCCAGCAGCGCGTTGCCGCCGTAGCCGGAGCCGTAGGACTTGATCGTGCGCTCCTCGGGGAAGTGCATGATGAAGCGGCGCTCGGGGTCGAGCTCGCCGGTCGAGTGCAGGCCCTTCACGAACGTGCCTTCGCGCTCGATGCGCTCCTGCGCGGCCTTGCCCATGCGGGTCATGATGCGCATGTTGGCCACCACGTACGGGCTATCGGTGATTTCCACGCCGCAACGCGACAGCGGCGAGTCGATCGGGCCCATGCAGTACGGGATGACGTACATGGTGCGGCCTTCCATGCAGCCGTCGAACAGCGCATCGATCTTCGCATGCGCCTCGGCCGGGTCCATCCAGTGATTGTTCGGGCCGGCGTCGTCCTGGTTCTTGTGGCAGACGAAGGTCAGATGCTCCACGCGCGCTACGTCGGACGGGTTGGAGCGGTGCAGGTAGCAGCCCGGATGGGTTTCCTGGTTGAGCTCGATCAGGGTGCCGTCGGCCAGCATCTCCTTGACCAGCTGCTGGTATTCGGCCTCCGAGCCGTCGCACCAATGGATCTTCGCCGGACGCGTGCGCGCCGCCACCTCGTTCACCCAGCGCTCGAGCGCTTCCAGCTTGCTGGCCATGATGTCCTCTTCAAGGTCTTAGGAAAAAAGGGTTCCGGAACGCTAGTTTGCGTGCACTGGTATTGCAAGGTTGAGTGCAGCAAAAGGCGCGCGCAGACGCGCGTAACCCCGCCCCTGAAGGCGTTATCAAGCCGGAATCAATGTCGCGATCATGTGTTCCACGTAGGTGTCGAAGTCCTCGTGGCTGATGCGGGGCAGGCCGAGCGTGAAATTGAGTTGCAGGAAGCCGACGTAGGCGGCGTAGGTCAGCCGCGCGCGATTGAGCGCCTGGGCAGGCGGCAGGCCGGCCTCGCGAAAGGCGGTGGCAAGGAATTCCGTGCGCCGCTGCGACACGCGGGCCATCACCGGCACCACCAGCGGGTGATCCAGTGCCTTGAGCAATGCCGCATAGACGCGGTGGGGACGAAGTTCGTGGGCGACGCGGCGGAACAGTTCGGGCAGCCGCTCGCGCGGGTCGGCGATTGCCTCGATCTGCGCGATTACCTCGCGCTCGCCATACTGCTCCCAACGCTCCAGCGCCGCCTGCAGCAGCGCCTCGCGAGTGCGGAAATGCCAGTAGAAGCTGCCCTTGGTTACGCCCAGGCGACGGGCCAGGGCCTCCACCGCCAACGCCCCGACGCCTTGTTCGGCGATCAGGTCCAGGGCGGCGTCCTCCCAGTTCTCGGCGGACAGGCGAGTGCGTTCGGGCTTGCTGCTGGCGTTCATCCGCGCATGGTAGCGCTTGTGGCTGGGGTGGCGACAGGCGGGGCCTGGGGTGTGGCATCGGCCCGCCGCGGTTGACGGCGCTTCGACCGGCAACCCATACTCGTGCGTATGGTACCAATCCACACGAGCACTTTCCCGAGCCACGACGGAGTCCCGCTGACGGTCGACGTGCGGGGTGCCGGCGCGCCGACGTTGCTGTTCGCCCATGGCTTTGGCCAGACCCGCGGCGCCTGGAACGGCGCCGCCGATGCGTTGGCGGCCCAAGGCTGCCGCTGCGTCAGCTTCGACAGCCGCGGCCACGGCGAGAGTGGCCGCGTGGCCCGCGGCGATTACCACATGGATCAGTTCGCCGGTGATCTTCACGCGCTGGCGCTGGCGCAGCCCGAGCCGCCGGTGCTGGTCGGCGCCTCGATGGGTGGCCTGCTGGGCCTGGTGCTGGCGGGTGAGGCGCGCCCTGCGCCGTTCCGAGCGCTGGTCCTGGTCGACATCACGCCGCGCTGGGAAACGGCGGGCGTCGAACGCATCCTGGCTTTCATGCAGGCCCATCCCGACGGCTTTGCCGATTACGCCGAGGCCGCCGAGCAGGTCGCCGCGTATCTGCCGCAACGACGCGAGCGCAAGCGCGAAGAGCAGCTCAAGCCGCTGCTGCGCGAGGGCGCCGACGGCCGCCTGCGCTGGCACTGGGATCCAGCCCTGCTCGCCGGCGTGGTGAGCGAAAGCGAGCGCTACCAGCCGCGCCTGCTGGCGGCCGCCGCGCGCGTGGACGTGCCCGTCCTATTGGTTTCCGGTGAACGCAGCGACGTGGTCTCGCGCGATACCGTGGCCGAGTTCCTCAAGCTCGTGCCGCACGCGCGCCACGTGGAGGTCGCCGGCGCCACGCACATGCTCGCCGGCGACGCCAATGACGCGTTTACGCGAGAAATCGCCACTTTCATCCAAGATGTTTTCCCGGACGGCCCGAGTCGCCGCCCGGCCATTCCGCAAGAGGTGCATTGACATGTCCGTGTTCCTGACCCTGCTGGCCGCCATCGTGGCGACCGGCGCCTGTGCCTACCACCGCACGAGCCTGCGCACCTGGGCCATCGCCACGGTGGCCGCCACGCTGGTGGTGGGCGTGCTGACCGGCGCCTGGGTGACGATGACCGTGCTGCTGGTCATCGAGCTGCTCATCGCCGTGCCGCTTTTGATGCCCGCCTTCCGCCGCCGCCAGATCAGCGCGCCGCTGCTCAAGCTGTTCGCGCGCGCCACGCCCACGCTCTCGACCACCGAGCAGACGGCGCTGGAGGCCGGCACGGTCGGTTTCGAGGGCGAACTGTTCTCCGGCAAGCCGGACTGGCAGCAACTGCTCAAGCAGCCCAGGCCCGAGCTCAGCACCGAGGAGCAGGCCTTCCTCGACGGCCCGGTGGAAGAACTGTGCGCGATGATCGACGACTGGCAGATCACCCACGAGCTGGCCGACCTGCCGCCGGAGGTCTGGGCGTTCATCAAGAAGAACAAGTTCTTCGGCATGATCATTCCCAAGCAGTACGGCGGCCTGCAGTTCTCCGCGCTGGCGCATTCGGCGGTACTGCAGAAGCTGTCGACGGCGTCGGCGACGGTGTCCTCCACGGTGGCCGTGCCGAACTCGCTGGGGCCGGCCGAACTGCTGCTGCACTACGGCACCGAGGAGCAGAAGAACCATTACCTGCCGCGCCTGGCCGTCGGCGAAGAGATCCCCTGTTTCGCATTGACCGGCCCCTACGCCGGCTCCGACGCCACCTCGATTCCCGATTACGGCATCGTCTGCAGGCAGATGGTCGACGGCGTCGAGACGCTGGGCGTGAAGCTCAACTTCGACAAGCGCTACATCACGCTGGCGCCGATCGCGACAGTGATCGGCCTGGCCTTCCGCATGTACGACCCGGAGCACCTGCTCGGCGAGACCGAAGACCTGGGCATCACGCTGGCGCTGCTGCCGCACACGACCCCGGGCCTGGAGGTCGGCCGTCGCCACTTCCCGCTCAACATCCCGTTCCAGAACGGCCCGGTCCGCGGCAAGGACGTGTTCGCGCCACTGTCGACCATCATCGGCGGGCCGCAGATGGCCGGCCACGGCTGGCGCATGCTGGTCGAGGTGCTGTCGGTGGGACGCGCCATCTCGCTGCCCTCCAACGCGACCGGCGCGATGCGCGCCTCGGCCGCGGCGACCGGCGCCTACGCGCGCATGCGCAAGCAGTTCGGCCTGGCGATCGCGCGCTTCGAGGGCGTGGAAGAGGCGCTGGCGCGCATCGGCGGCCTGACCTATGCCACCGCGGCGCTTTCGCGCTCCACCGCGGCGGCGGTCGATCGCGGCGAGAAGCCCGCGGTGACCTCGGCCATCGCCAAGTACCACGCTACTGAATGGGCGCGCCAGGTCGCCAGCGACACGATGGACGTGCACGGCGGCAAGGCGGTGCAGCTGGGCCCGAAGAACTACGCCGCGCGCGGCTGGGAGAGCGTGCCGATCGCGATCACGGTGGAAGGCGCGAACATCATGACGCGCAGCCTGATGATCTTCGGCCAGGGCGCGATCCGCTGCCATCCGTACGTGCTCAAGGAAATGCAGGCGCTCTCCATCGCCGACTACGGCGAGAAGCTGCGGACCTTCGATCGGCTGCTGTTCGGCCACGTCGGTTTCGGCATCTCCAATGCCGTGCGCAGTTTCGTGCTGGGCATCACTGGCGCGACCATCGGCCAGAGCGCGGGCGATGCCTACACGCGCCGCTTCTACCGCAAGCTCGACCGTTACTCGGCCGCGCTCGCGCTGTGCGCCGATGTGTTCATGGGCGTGCTGGGCGGCAAGCTGAAGTTCAAGGAGAAGCTCTCCGCGCGGCTGGGCGACGTGCTGTCGTATCTGTACATCGCCAGCGCCATGCTCAAGCGCTATGAGGACACCGGCCGCCCGGAAGCGGATCGTCCGCTGCTGGCCTGGGCCTTCCACGAATGCATGTGGCGCACGCAGATGGCGCTGGACGGGGCGATCCGCAACTTCCCGGTCAAGCCGGTGGGCTTCCTGCTGCGTGTGCTGGTGTTTCCGTTCGGTCGCCGCGAGGTGCCGCCTTCCGATCGCCTGGGCCGCCGCGTGGCCGCTATCCTCACCGCGCCGGGCGAGGCACGCGACCGCCTGATCGACTGGGTCTACCTCACGCCCACGCCGAACAACACCATCGGCCGCATGAACGCATTGCTGCCCGACGTGATCGCCGCCGAGCCGGTCGAACGCAAGTTCGGCAAGGCGCTCAAGGCCGGCCAGCTTGAGGCGCACGACTACGAAGGCCAGTTGGCCGAAGCGGTGCGCGAAGGCGTGATCACCGAGGCCGAGGCCGCGCTGCTCAAGCGCGTGCGCGATGGCGTGTTCGAGTTCATCTCGGTGGATGACTTCGATCCGTCCGAGCTGGGCGCCGCGGTGACCCGGGCGGACAAGAAGCCGCGCTCGGTGGCAGTGGCCTGACCGCCTGACGGTCCCGGGCAGGGTGGGGCCCAGGTCGGCTCCATCTCGCCCGGCGCCTCTTTGAGTGATGGCCGGGCAGGGTGCGGTCTCGAGGCCTCTTTTCGAGGATCGGAGAAGGCGCCGGTTCGGGGAGAGTCGGCGCGGCCCGGTGCCTCGCATGACGGTGCGCGGGCGTCACCGGTCGCTGCCTCACAGGCGCTGCACGGCGGTTCGGGGCACAGCGAACGCCTTGCTGTTCCGCAGCATTACATCGTCGAGCAATTGGGCTATGTTTCTGGCCGTTTGGTTTAGATCGATCTAAACCGCCGAGTCGGTAGGGGCTGACGAAGGCGATCCAGGTCGAGTGCAGGGGAAGCGGTTTGCTCTGAATTTGTAACGATCTAAATTCTCTCGGGAGGGGAACCATGAAAAGCCCATTCGTGCCGGTCACGCTGTTGACCGCGGCGGTCCTGGCAGCGCTTTACTGCGGCAATGCCCAGGCGCAGACACAGGATCCGCAGAACCAGTCCCAGCAGGGCCAGGCCGACACCGGCGCCCCGGCGCAGCCGGATCAGGCCGTCTCGCTGTCGAAGGTCCAGGTCACCGGCTACCGCTACTCGATCGAAAAGAGCCTGGACCAGAAGCGCGAGGCCAATGCGATCGTCGAGGTCATCACCGCCGAAGACGTCAGCAAGTTCCCCGACAAGAACGTGGCCGACGCGCTGCAGCGCGTGCCCGGCGTGATCATTTCGCGCGACGGCGGCGAAGGCAAGAATGTCAGCGTCCGCGGCCTGTCGTCCGAACTCACGTTGACCGAGTTGAACGGCAACTACATCGCCACCGCCGAATCCAACGGCGATCCGACCCGTTCCTTCAACTACACCTTGCTGCCGTCGAACATGCTCTCGAGCGCCGAGCTGTTCAAGACGCCGGAGGCGCGCATCGACGAAGGCGGCATCGGCGGCACGGTGATCCTGCACACGCGCCGCCCGCTGGAGATGGAAGCGAACACCGGCTTCGTCTCCGCCGAAGGCACCTGGGCCGACACGACCAAGAAGACGGACGGCCAGTTCTCCGGCCTGTACTCGTGGCACGACAAGGCTGAGCGCTTTGGTTTCCTCATCGGCTACACCAACCAGAAGCGCACCACGCGCACCATGGGCGCCAGTACCGAAAACTGGCAGTGGTACGGCGATGACTACGACGCCCACCCTGCCACCGACGTCAACGGCCAACCTTCGGGCATGACCTCCTACTGGTGGGGTCAGTCCGGCTTCAACGACCAGAACCATCCCTACACCGGCACCTTCCAGGATGGCTGGCCCACGGAGTGCGGCTATTACTGCAACTTCATGATGCCGACCTCGGTGAACTTCAACGTCACCAACGAGGACCGCGAGCGCAAGGGCGGGCAGGTGACGCTGCAGTTCCGGCCGATCGACAACCTCACGCTGACGGCCAACTACTTCCGCTTCGACCTGTCGCAGGATTCCCAGACCAACACGCTGAAGATCCCGGAGTGGAACCTGGCCCGCTACGCCGGCGACGGCAACTGGCCCGGCGGGCGCATGCTCGACGGGCTGACCTTCGATCCCAGCGGCACCATCGTCACCGGCGCCAATTACTCGGTGCATCCGGGCAAGACCTACTACTGCAGCGGCGATGAGGCGGCCGCGGGCGGACTGACCAATACCGGCGGCTTCGGCCCGGACGATTGCAGCATCCCGACCCCGCAGATCACCGGCAGCTACAACCACGAAAAGGCGCTGTCGCAGACCGCGGACATCGGTGCCGAGTGGGTGGGCGAGTCGTTCGACGCCAGCGTCAAGGCCGGTCGCACGTGGGCCAGCGGCGGTCCGGAACTGCAGATAACGGTGCCGATCAAGCCACGCCGGCAGAACGCGTCCGGTGACTACGACCTGGGCAACTATATGAGCGCCTGGAGCCTGGCCGGTACACCGACGATGACGTTCTCGCCGGAGCTGATGGCCAACCTCCGCAACGGCATCGGCGAAGTCGACCTCGGCTCGACGAGCTCCTCGTGGACCCGCAACGAGACCAAACAGAAGTACGCCCAGGCCGATTTCACCTGGCACGCCTATGGCGACTGGATGGACTCGCTGCAGTTCGGCGTGAAGTATCGCAATGGCGGCACCCATCGCAGCACCGGCAACAACTACTGGGTCTGCCAGGGCACCGATCCGGCTGACTACGACAATCGCTTCCAGAACGGCTGCGATCCCACCGCCTCGGTGTTCCAGCCGCAGTTCCTGTACGGGCAGCCGCTGGGCAACCTCGCCGGCGGCATCAACGCCAGTTCGTTCCCGGCGATCAACTACCCCGCCTACGTCGCCTACCTCAACCAGGCCTACGGGGCGATGCAGACCCGCAACGAGGACAACTTCATCTACAACGTGGGCGAGAAGATCTACTCCGGCTACGTGCAGCTCAACTTCAAGACCGAGCGCCTGCGCGGCAACGTCGGCGTGCGCCTGGCGCGCACGCGACAGCATGCCGATTCGACCGATCAGGTCGATTACTACAACGACTATTTCTTCGATGGCGCCGACGGCAATCCGGCACCCTGCCAGACCGGCAACCTGCCGGCGGCCGGCGCGCCGGCCGGCTCCGGTTGCGTCAGCGGCTTCACTACGCTGCCTGACAGCCAGACCAACCCGGCTACCGGGCATGTCTCCTCGTTCGTGGTCAGTTCGCTCGACCGCACCTATACCGACGTGCTGCCCAGCTTCAACGTCGCCTACGACCTGACCGACGACCTGGTACTGCGCGGCGCGGCGTCCAAGGTGATCTCGCGCCCGAGCTATAACGACATCGCCGCGCCCGGCGGCCTGCAGTACTACAGTCCCGAATACGTCAACGACCGCCGCCTGATCGGTGGCGGCGACGAAGTGGGCTGGTACGGCGCCGGCAGCAACAAGAGCCTGGAGCCGTACAAGGCCACCCAGTACGACCTGGGCCTGGAGTGGTACTTCCATCCCGGCTCGGTGCTCGGTGTCGACGTGTTCCGCAAGGACGTCAGCAACTTCTCGGTGCCGGTGGTGCAGGATGTATCGATGGACGTCGGCGGCGAGAGCGTGACGGTGCAGAACTACTCGACCACCGCCGGCGGCCGCGATGGCGTCTCCAAGGGCGTCGAGCTGTACGCGCAGCACACGCTGGATTTCGGCCTCGGCTTCCAGGTGAACTACACCTACAACAAGACCAACGAGGCGGCGATCACCCTGGAGGACGGCACTGAGATCGGCACCTCGCCGCTGGTCGGCAGTGCGAAGAACCAGGCCAACTTCACCGTGTTCTACGAGACCGAGCGCTTCCTGGCGCGCGCGTCCTACAACCGTCGCGGCGAAGTGGTGGACGGCTTGGTGAACGGCCTGAACGTCTACGAGGAGCCCTACCAGCAGATCGACCTGAACGCGGCGTACAACATCACCAAGGCGTTCACGGTGACTGCGTCGGTGCTCAACCTCACCAAGGAAGAGTCGCGCTCGCATCTGGGCAACGACACCAGGGCGCGCTTCTACTCCAACGGCTACGCCGGGCGCATCGTCTACATGGGCCTGACGTACAAGTTCTAGGGAGGCTTTCACCCCGTGCCGCGAGGCACGGGGAACCTTCCAACGGCAGTCGCCTGTACTCCCCGGGCGCTGCCGTTTTCTTGTGTGCATCCCACGCGAAGGCAGCAGCGATGGACGACAACCGCATCCGCAACATCGTCGTCGTGGGCGGCGGCAGTGCCGGCTGGACCGCGGCGGCGGCGCTGGCCACCTACCTGGGCAAGGGCGCCCGCATCCGCCTGGTCGAGTCGGAGGAGATCGGCATCGTCGGCGTGGGCGAGTCCACCGTGCCGTTCATGAAGACCTTCAACGCCCAGGTGCTGGGCATCCGGGAGGCCGACTTCGTCGCGCAGACGCAGGGCACGTTCAAGCTCGGCATCCAGTTCAACGACTGGGGGCGCATCGGCGACAGCTACGTGCACGGCTTCGGCACCATCGGTCGCTCGCTGGGACCGCTGCCGTTCCACCAGTACTGGCTCAAGTTGTTCCTCGCCGGACGTGCGCCCGACATCGGCGCCTTCTCGCTGCCGACCGTCGCGGCCCCGCTCAACCGGTTCACCACCGGCGCGGCCGATGCGCCGCCCGGTTCGCCGCTGGCGGACATCGCCTACGGCTACCAGTTCGACGCCGGACGGTATGCGCGCTACCTGCGCGAGCTGGCCGAACGCCGGGGCGTGCAGCGCATCGAGGGCCGCATCGTCGACGTCGTCCAGCGCGGCGATGACGGCTTCATCGGGGCCGTGGTGCTGCAGGGCGGCGAGCGCATTGAGGGCGAGTTGTTCATCGACTGCTCGGGTTTCCGTGGCCTGCTGATCGAACAGACCTTGAAAACCGGTTACGACGACTGGAGCCAATGGCTGCCCTGCGACCGCGCGATGGTCGTGGCGTGCGAAAGCGCCGGGCCGCTGACGCCCTACACGCGCGTGACCGCGCGCGCGGCGGGCTGGCAGTGGCGTATTCCGCTGCAGCACCGCACGGGCAACGGCTACGTGTATTCCAGCCGGCACATCAGCGACGACGAAGCTGCCGCGAGCCTGCTCGAAACCCTCGACGGCACGGCGCTGGGCGAGCCGCGACCGCTGCGTTTCACGCCCGGCAGGCGCAAAAAGTTCTGGCAAAAGAACGTCGTCGCCGTCGGCTTGGCGGGCGGCTTCATGGAACCGCTCGAATCGACCGCCATCTACCTCGCGCAGTCGGGCATCCAGCGCCTGCTCGGGCTGTTCCCGACGCGCCAGTTCGACCCGATGCTGGCCGATCGCTTCAACCGCGAGTCCGCCTTCGAGCACGAACGCGTGCGGGATTTCCTCGTGCTGCACTACCACGCGACCGAGCGCAACGACACGCCGTTCTGGGACCACTGCCGCACGATGGCCATCCCGGACCCGCTGCGCGGGGCGATCGAGCTATTCCGGAGCGACGGCCGCTATTTCCGCAACGGCGAGGACTTCTTCGCGCTGCCGAGCTGGGTGCAGGTGATGCTCGGCCAGCGCATCGTGCCGCAGGGCTACCATCCCATCGTCGACGAGGTACCCGAGGCGGATCTGGTCGCTTTCGTCGAGCGCGCGCGCCGGAGGATTGCCGCGTGCGTGGAAGCCATGCCATCGCACCGGGACTACATCGACGAGCACTGCAAGGCGCTCATGGCCTGAGGCGATACCAGACGCAAAAGCAACGTCGAGAACCCGCTGGCTCTCCCGCGTGTTTGGTTCCGCGCTCCCTGTCAAGAGTTGGGGCGTCATTCCCGCGAAAGCGGGAGCCCATCTTCGCCCTGGCGGAACAGCAACGTGAATGGCCGCTTTCGCGGGAATGACGTCCGGTAGGGGTATCCGATGTTCCCTGTAGGAGCGCACTTGGGCGCGACCGCCATGCCCGAGGCCAACCCGCGGCTGCGGTCGCGCCCAAGTGCGCTCCTACAAAGGTTGGTGCAGGCCGGAGCTCACAGGTTCCTTGCAACCAAGGCCCGCGCGTCAGTCCGCCAGCACGCAGCGGTTCTTGCCGCCGTCCTTGGCCCGGTACAACGCCCGGTCGGCGGCCTGGATCAGCGCCTCGTCGCTGGGCACCTGCGCACTCCACGGCGCGACGCCGATGCTGGCGCTGACATGGGCCACGACGGCGCCCTGCGGCGACACCAGCGGGTAGGGCTCGGCCAGGCTGGCGCCCAGTTCCTCGCAGCGACGCAGCAGCACCGGCAGCTCCTGCATCTCGCCCACGATCAGCGCGAACTCGTCGCCGCCCAGCCGCGCGACCGTGTCGCCGACGCGCAGGTTGAGCTTCAGCCTCGCGGCGATCGCCTGCAGCAGCGCATCGCCGGCGGGATGGCCGTGGCGGTCGTTGATGCCCTTGAAGCCGTCGATGTCCAGCAGTACCAACGCGAAGCCCGGGCCACCCTCGAGCGCATGGCGCAGTGCGGCGCCCAGCCGGTCGTGGAACAGCACGCGGTTCGGCAGGCCGGTCAGCATGTCGTGGGTCGCCTGGTGGCGCACCTGCGCCTCGACGCGCTCGCGCTCGGCGATCTCCTGCTGCAGCTGGTGGTTGCGCTCGGACAGCTCCTCCAGGGTCAGTTCCAGCTTCGCGCGCGCGGCGTAGAGCTCCAGGAACACGCGCACCTTCGATTGCAGGATCACATCGTTGATCGGCTTGGCGATGTAGTCCACTGCGCCGGAGCGGTAGCCCTTGAGCCGATTCAGGTCGTCCGCGTAGGCGGCGGTGACGAAGATGATCGGTGTCTCGTGCAGCTGATCGGCCTCGGTCAGCAGCGAAGCCACCTCGAAGCCGTCCATGTCCGGCATGTTGACGTCCAGCAGGATCAGTGCGAATTCGTGGTCCAGGCACAGCGCGAGCGCCTCGTTGCCGCTGCCGGCCTCGTACAGGTCCGCGCCGGCGTGGGCCAGCAGGCGGCGCATCGCCACCAGGTTGGCGGGGGTGTCGTCGACCACCAGGATCTTCGGTCGCGTCGTGTCGGTCATGCGCGGTGGGCCAGTTCGTTGAGCAGCGGCGCGATGCGCGCCAGGGGCAGGCAGTGGTCGGCGCCGGCCTGGTCGAGCGCGGCTTGCGGCATCGCCGGTGCGAGCGCCTCGGCCGGGTCCTGCACGATGGCCAGGCCGCCGGCCTGGCGGATCCGGGCCAGGCCCTGCGCGCCATCGGCGCTGGCGCCGGTCAGCATCACGCCGGCCAGGCCCGCGCCGTAGGCATCCGCGGCGCTCTCGAACAGTACGTCGATCGACGGGCGCGAATAGTGCACCGGTTCATCTACGGAGTAGGCGAAACAACGGTCGCGCTCGATCAGCAGATGATAACCGGCCGGGGCCAGATGGATGATGCCGGCCTCCACCGGCCAGCGCTCGCGCGCCTCGCGCACCGGCAGCCGCGCGTGCCGTGCCAGCAGCGGCCCGAGCAGGCCGGTGCCCGGCTCAGCGCTGTGGCTGCACACGATCACCGGCAGCGGAAGCGGCGGCGCGAGCGCGTGCAGCAGGGGCTTGAGCGCGCCCAGCCCGCCGGCCGAACAGCCGATCACGATCGCCTCAAGCCGTGCCATCGGGTATGCGAAACACGTTGCGGCGGTAGATCCGAAGATCGGCATCGAGCGCGGTGAAGTCCGCCGCACTGGGCGCGAACTCCAGGCTCTCGCGCAGCCCCAGGCACAGGAAGCCGCCGCGCACCAGGCTGTCGCGGAACATCCCCAGCACACGGTCCTGCAGCGGGTTGGCGAAGTAGATCAGCACGTTGCGGCAGAGCACCAGTTGCGCCTCGCAGAACACCTTGTCGGTGACCAGGTTGTGGTTGGCGAAGCTGACGTTGCGGCGCAGGCGCTGGTCCAGCTTGATGAACTCGTAGCGCGCGCTGTAGTAGTCGGCCAGCGAGTGGCGCCCGCCGGCCTCCAGGTAGTTGCGCGACCACGCCTGCGCGGCGCGGGCGGGGTAGATGCCCTCCTGCGCGCGCCTGAGCGCGGCCGGGTTGAAGTCGGTGGCATAGATCTGGCAACGGTCGTAGAGGCCTTCCTCTTCGAGCAGGATGGCGAGCGAGTACACCTCCTGCCCGCTGGCGCAGCCGGCCTGCCAGATGTTGATGCGCGGCCAGGAAGCAAGCAGCGGCAGCACCTGCTCGCGCAGCGCGCGGAACACCGGCGGGTCGCGGAACATGTCCGACACCGGCACCGACAGCCCTTCGATCACCTCGAACACGAACTCCGGCTCGTGCAGCAGGCGGCCGGTCAGCGCGCTGATGGTGCCGGTGCCGTGCGTCTGCACCAGCTGGCGCACGCGCCGGCGCAGCGAGGCGGGCGCGTAATGGCCGAAGTCGTAGCCGTGGCGCTGGCGCAGGGCGCGCACGAACAGCTCCACCTCGATGTCTTCCAGCGCGGGGTCGATCAGGTCCATCGCGCGGCGCTCAGTGCGGCAGCCACACGCGCAACAGCGAGGCGAGCTTGTCGATGTCCACGGGCTTGGAGAGGTAGTCGCTGGCGCCGGCCTCCAGGCACTTCTCGCGGTCGCCGCGCATCGCCTTGGCGGTCAGCGCGATGATCGGCAGGTCGGCGAAGGCCAGCTGCGCGCGGATCGCGCGCATCGTCTCGTAGCCGTCCATGCCCGGCATCATGATGTCCATCAGCACCAGCTCGGTGGATGGGTTGTCCTCCAGCGCCTTGAGCGCCTTGTGGCCGTCCTGCGCCATGGCCACCGCCAGGCCCCAGCCGCGCATCACCTTCGACAGCGCGAACAGGTTGCGCATGTCGTCGTCGACCAGCAGCACGCGGCGGCCTTTCAGTTCCTCGCCCGGCGGCGGCTGCTCGGCGGCACGGCGTGGCGCGTGCTGGATCGAGTGCAGGAACAGGCTGACCTCGTCCAGCAGCCGCTCGGGCGAGCGGGCGCCCTTGACCACGATGGCGTCGGTGTACTGGCGCAGCCTGAGGTTATCTTCGCGGCTCAGGTCGCGGCCGGAATAGATCACCACCGGGGGCACGCCGGCGGGCGTGGCGGCCAGGTGTTCGAGCAGTTCCATGCCGGACATGCCAGGTAGACCAAGGTCCAGCACGATGCAGTCGTACTTCGCCTCGCCGGTCATGCGCAGCGCGACCTCCGCCGAATCGGCCTCGTCGATCTCCACGCCGTCGCGGCGCAGCATCGTGCGCACGGCCGTGCGCGAGGCGGCATCGTCGTCCACCACCAGCAGGCGACGCGTATTGCCTTCGGCGAAGTGCAGCAGGCGCTCGAACGCCCCGTTGATCGCCTCGCGGCTGACCGGCTTGGTGAGGAAGCCCACGGCACCCAGCTCGCGTCCGCGGCCGGCCTCGTCGGTCGCGGAGATGAAATGCACCGGGATGTGGCGCGTGGCCTCGTCGGCCTTGAGGCGCTCCATCACGGTCCAGCCATCCATGCCGGGCAGCATCACGTCCAGCAGGATGCCGGTGGGGCGATATTCGCGTGCCAGCGCCAGGCCGCTCTCGCCGTCGGCAGCGGCCAGCACGTGGTGGCCATTGCGCCGGATCATGTCGGCCAGGATGCGGGCGAACGCCGGGTCGTCCTCGACCAGCAGGATCACCGTGTCGCCCGCCGCCAACTGGCCGCGGTCGTCCTCGATCGCTTCGGGCAGCAACGCGCTGGTATGCGCGCGCGGCGCCGGCGCGGGGGCGTGCGGGGGCGTCGTCGTGGCGGGCGGGGTAGCGACCGCTGGCGCGCTCTCCGGCAGCAGCACGGTGAACGTGCTGCCTTCGCCCGGGGTGCTGCGCAGCACGATGTCGCCGCCCAGCAACGCGGCGATGCGCTTGCAGATCGCCAGGCCCAGGCCGGTGCCGCCGTACTGCCGGCTGGTGCCGGCATCGACCTGTTCGAAGGCCTGGAAGATGCGCTCGAACTTCTCGGGCGCAATGCCGATGCCGCTGTCGCTGACCTCGATGGCCAGCAATGGCTGGCCGAGCAGGGCGGGCGGGATGCGCGTATCGGGACCGGGGCGCCCGATGCGCACCTGCACGCCACCACGGGCGGTGAACTTGAACGCGTTGCCCAGCAGGTTGTTGGCGACCTGTTCCAGTCGCGCGCTGTCGGTGTGCAGTGCCGGCGGTACGCCCTGGTCCACCTGCACCTCGAACGCCAGGCCTTTTTCCTGCGCCACGTGGGCGAAGGTGCGCCTGAGCGCGCGCGCGAACACCGCCAGCGGCAGTTCGTCGATGACCAGTTCCATCTTGCCGGCCTCGATCTTGGACAGATCCAGGATGTCGTTGATCAGCCGCAGCAGGTTGGAACCGGCGTCGTGGATGATCCGCGACGACTCGACCTGCTCCTCGTCCAGGTTGCCGCCGTCGTTGTCGGCCAGGCTGCGCGAGAGGATCAGCAGGCTGTTGAGCGGCGTGCGCAGCTCGTGCGACATGTTGGCCAGGAAGTCGGACTTGTATTGGCTGGCGCGCTCCAGCTCCAGCGCCTTCTGTGCCGTTTCGTGCTGCAGCGCCTCCAGTGCCTGCTTCTGCTGTTTGAGGATGTCGCCCTTCTCGCGCAGTTCCTCGTTGGACGCCTGCAGCTCCTCGGTCTGCACGCGCAGCTCTTCCTCCGAGACCGTCAGGCGCTGGGACTGCTCCTCCAGTTCGCGCGTCTTGGTGTGCAGGGCGGCGTTGGCGTCGCGCAGGCCCTGTTGCTGCTGGCGCAAGGCTTCCTCGGAGCGGCGCAGATGGTCGGCCTGCTCGCGGGTCTGTTCGAGCAGCTCCTGGGTGGCGATGGCGCGGTTGAGGTTTTCCTGGGTCAGGCCGACGATCGGCAGCAGTTCGTCCAGGAACTGGTGGCACAAGGGTGCGATGGGCCCGAAGCTGGCCAGCTCCAGCACGCCGACCAGGCGTCCGCGGAACAGTACCGGCAGTATCAGCACGTGGGCGGGCGACGCTTCGCCGGCGCCGGAGTGGATGCGCAGGTAACGTCCGGGCACCTCGTCCAGTGCGATCGGCTTGCGCTCGATCACGCACTGGCCGACCAGCCCCTCGCCCGGCACGTAGGCCTCGACCGGGTCCCACGACTGGCGCAGGCCGTAGCTACCCAGCAGATCGAGCCGTTCGCTGGCCGTGTCGTAGCCGTAGTAGAGCGCCACGCCGGCCTTGACCAGTGGCGCGACCTCGCTGGTCAGTGCCGCGCCAAATTCGTGATGAGTGGTCACTTCCTGCAGGCGCTGGACCACCCGCGAGACCTCGGTCTTGAGCCAAGTCTGCTCGCTGGAGGCAATCGCCATGCGCTTGAACACTTCCAGCGCACGCGCGATCTGTCCGATCTCGTCGTGGCGCCCCTGGCGGGTGACGACAATGGAGTGATCGTGCGCCGCAAGGCGGGACATCAGCGTGGTCATCTGCAGCAGCGGCCGGGTGACGATGCGCCGCGTCAGTTGCACCACGTAGGCGCCGTAGAGCAGGGAAATCACCGCGGCCAGGGCGTTGAAGATGCGCATCAGCTGCAGCGTGTGCTCCAGCCGCGCGTTGCGCTCGGCCAGCAGCGCCTCTTCGGTGTTGCCCATCTGGCCCAGTACGGCCATGACGTCCGGCACCGTCACCGTGCGGTTGGCCGTCAACGCCTGTTGCAGGCGCTCGCGCGCAGCCGCATCGGTATTGCCGCGGCTGATCGGGGTGACGACGTAGCTGACGATCTCGCGACGCCAGCGCGTGGCCAGCGTTTCGGCGCGATCCAGCCGCGCCTGCTGCACCGGGTTGTCGGCGGTGAGCGTACGCAGGGCTCTCAGCCCGGCTGCCAGCGAACGGCCACCTTGTTCGAAGCTGGCCAACTCCTCGTTGCTCTGTCGCAGCATGTAGCCGCGTGCGCCCAGTTGCGCGGTCAGGATCGCCTGTTTGGCCGCGCCGATCTGCAGTAACACACGGCTGGTGTGTTCGGTCCAGTGGCGGTTGCGGGTCTGCTCCTGCAGCGAGTAGAGCGTGGCCAGGTTGGCGAGCAGGAACACCACCAGCAGCGGCCCGATCACCAGCAGCATCTTGCGCTGTGTGGGCAGGTGGGACAGCCAGGAGTAGCGGGAGGGATCGCGTCGGGATTCGTCGGGTGTCGCTGCCGGCATGCGTGTGTCGCCGTGGTTGCGTTAGCCGTGGGTATCGCCGCCACGGCTCGCAATGCCCGTCGGCGACGGGTCCAGATTAGCTGCCCGGGGTGGGCAAGGGTAGGGAAGCGGCCAGCGGTTCGACGGCCTGGCGGCGCCAGCGCGGCGGCACGATCAGCCCGCGCCGCAGGGCCACCGCCAGCAGCATGGCCGACACCAGCAAGCACAGCACCAGGGCGATCACCGACGCCTCGGCACCGAACACGCCGCCGCTCAGCCAGTCCGGACCGCTACGGGTGGAGACCAGCCAGCCGTCGGCCTTGGTGCCGGAAACGGGGATGCCGTAGACCGTGCCCTGCACGAAATTCCAGGCCGCGTGCAGACCCATGCAGATCCACAGCGAGCGGGTCACCAGATAGAGCAGGCCGAACAGGATGCCCGCCTCAATGGCGATTGCCAGCCCGGCCCACAGGGTGGCGCCCGGGTTGTTGAGGTGCACCGCGCCGAAGAACAGCGCCGAGACCAGCAAGGCAGCCCAGGTGCCCAGGCCCTCCTCGACGAGGCGGTAGAGCACGCCGCGGAACATGATCTCCTCGCCGATGCCGGCACCCAGCCCCACCGTCAATGCGGCGAGCAGCCAGTGGGCTTCGGGGTTGGTGCCGACGATGTCATAGCTGCCGAGCAGCCAAAGGGCGCCGACGATGGCGCTGAACAGCAGCGCGCCCGCCGCCAGGCCGAGTCCTCCCTCGGGTGCGAGGCGGCGCAGCGCCAGCTCCCGCACCGGCCGGCGCTCGACCAGTTTGACCATTGCCAGGTAGGCGAGCAGCGGACCCAAGGCGCGGAAGCCGAACTCACGCAGGCCCTTGGCGATCGGGCTATCGGCCGGGCCATGCGGCAGCAACCCGAACAACATGCTGGCGGCTACCATCAGCGCGATGAACAACACCAGCCGGGCTACCGGCGAGAACACCAGCCAGCGCTGCCAGCGCGGGGCCTGGGCGGGTGTAACGAAGGCGAGGCGGTAGCCGTGCATGTAATTCCCCTGTGTGGAGGGCGCACGCTAGCAGCGACCGCGGCGCTGTCCCAGTGGAGGAGGTCATGCCGGCAAGGCAGGGCTAGACTTCGACCGAGGTCGCGTGCTCGCGCGTGGCCGAGAAGCGCACCTTCGGCCAGCGCTCCTGCGCCAGCTGCAGGTTGACCCGCGAGGGTGCCAGGTACACCAGCTCGCCCGCGGCATCGATGCCAAGGTTCATCGCGTTCTTCTCGCGAAATTCCTCGAGCATCTTCGGATCGTCGCAATGCACCCAGCGCGCGGTCGCCACGCCGACCGGATCGAACGAGGCGTCGACGCCGTATTCGTCCTTCAGGCGATACGCGACCACGTCGAACTGCAGCACGCCGACCGCACCCAGCACCAGGTCGTTGCTCATCAGCGGACGGAAGAACTGGGTGGCGCCTTCCTCGGACAACTGCGCCAGGCCTTTCTGCAGCGCCTTCATCTTGAGCGGATCGCGCAGCCGCGCGCGGCGGAACAATTCGGGCGCGAAGTTGGGAATGCCGGTGAACGACACCGGCTCACCCTCGGTGAAGGTGTCACCGATGGAAATCGTGCCGTGGTTGTGCAGCCCGATCACGTCGCCGGGATAGGCGCTTTCGACGATCTCGCGGTCGCTCGCCATGAAGGTCAGCGCATTGGCGATGCGCACGTCCTTGCCAGTGCGCGTCTGCACCATCTTCATGCCGGCCGAATAGGTGCCCGAGCACACGCGCATGAACGCCACGCGGTCACGGTGCGCCGGGTCCATGTTGGCCTGGATCTTGAACACGAAGCCGGTCAGCTTCTCCTCCTCCGGCGTCACCTGCCGGCCCAGCGTGCTGCGCGGGCGCGGGCTGGGTGCGTGCTCGACGAAGAAGTCCAGCAGCAGCTGCACGCCGAAGTTGTTCACCGCCGAACCGAAGAACACCGGCGTGAGCTTGCCGGCAAGGTAATCCTCCAGCACGAACGGGTTGGAGGCACCCTGCACCAGCTCCAGCTCGTCGCGCAGCTCGGCCAGCATCTGGGCGCCGACCGCCGCTTCCAGGCCGGGCGCGTCCAGGCCCTTGAAGATGGTCGAGTCCTGCCGGGTGAAGTTCTTGCCCGGTTCGTAGACGTGCACCTCGTCCAGCAGCAGGTGGTAGACGCCCTTCAGGCGCTTGCCCATGCCGATCGGCCAGGTCACGGGGGTGCAGGCGATGCCGAGCACCGACTCGACCTCGTCCAGCAGCTCGATCGGCGAACGGCCCTCGCGGTCGAGCTTGTTGATGAAGGTCATGATCGGCGTGTCGCGCAGGCGGCACACCTCCATCAGCTTGATCGTGCGTTCCTCCACGCCCTTGGCGCAATCGATCACCATCAGCGCCGAGTCCACCGCGGTGAGCACGCGATAGGTGTCCTCGGAGAAGTCCGCGTGGCCCGGGGTGTCGAGCAGGTTGACGATCTTGCCCTCGTAGGGGAACTGCATCACCGACGAGGTCACCGAGATGCCACGCTCCTTCTCCAGCGCCATCCAGTCGGAGGTCGCGTGGCGCGCGGCCTTGCGGCCCTTGACCGAACCGGCCATCTGGATCGCGCCGCCGAACAGCAGCAGCTTTTCGGTCAGCGTGGTCTTGCCCGCGTCAGGATGGCTGACGATGGCGAAGGTGCGGCGGCGGCGGGTTTCGGACAGGTGCGTGGACATGCTGGGAGCTTCGAATGCGCGAACCGCCGATTGTACCGCGGCACAGGCGTGATCCCTCCCCCGTGTTCGCGGGGGAATGCGCCGGTAGGGGTCTGGAACCCTTCCACCGTTTACGGGGGAAGGTGCCCGCAGGGCGGATGGGGGAGGTCCCGCGAAAGGCTTACCCGGGCATCGCGTCCAAGAGCGCCCCCATCCGCCTGTCGGCACCTTCCCCCGCGTTCGCGGGGGAAGGCTCAATAGGAGGCGTGCCGCGGATCGTTTCCCCGCGTTCGCGTAGCAAGGCTTGGGACGCGGCTTTAGGCGCTCGATCTCTTCAGGGAGGCAGCCCGAGGCGCGATGAGCAGGTCCTCGAAGAACGCCCCGTACGGCTCGGTCGGGTGCGCGATCTGGATCTCCAGCACCCACAGCCCGGCCGAAGGCGTGCCCTCCAGCGTGCCGAGGTCGCCGCCCTTGTGCACCGAGTGTGGGTAGTCGCCCAGGCGATGGCCCTTGATCGCGTGGTTGAAGCGCCAGCCCATCGCCTGCGCGCGTTCGCTGGCGAAGTCGTACAGCGCGCGGCCGCTCAGGCCGTCGTCGCGCCACGTGCGCGCCACTTCGCCGAACAGGGTGCGGGCGGCCTCCGCGCAGGCCTGGTGCTGTGGCGCGTTGCCGATGGCGAAGGTGTCGCCCACGTCGCCCTCGTGCCCATCGAACACCAGCCCCAGGTCGATGAAGTAGATGTCGTTGTCCGCCAACCGGACATCCGGGTTGGAGCGCTGGCGGTAGGTCTTGGTCGTGTTGGCGCCGATGCGGATGATCGGCGGGTGCCAGAGGCGCTCGACGCCATGCTGTGCGAACACCTCGGCCGCGACGGCTTTTGCGTCCTCCTCGCCGATGCCTGGCTGCATCCGCTGGCGGATGTCGTGCAACACGGCCCAGCTTCGCTCGCGGGCCGCCTGCATCAGCGCCGCATCGTAGCGACGACCGACCGCCTCGCGGTTCACGCGGCACCCCGCGCGGCGTCGCGGAAGGTCACGACCAGCACGTCACGGTGTGCCGGTTGCGTGGGATCGACCGGAGTAACCGCAGTGACCCCGTGGAACACGCGCGCGTCGTCCACCAGCGCCGCGTCGAACGGACGGGTGAGGGTGAAGCTGCCGAGCAGGTGACCGTCGGCGGCGTGGATGGTAGTGGTGCCGCTCTCGATGTTGCGGCGGTCGACCAGCAGCACGAGCACATAGTCCACGCCATCGCGGTGTACGCCTTCGGGCGTGGGCTCGCCCGCCTCGTCGGCGCGTGCCTCGATGCGGAACTGGTGGACCTCCACGTGCCAACCGGCCACGCCCGGGGCGAGGGCCCCGAAGCAGCCATGGCAGAACTCGATGATGCGGCGGAGGCTTGGCCCGTCAGCAGTGATGGGCTCGAACCAGCGCTCGATGTCGCCCTGCAGGGTGTTGTAGGTCTTGCTCTGGTAGTGCGGCTGGTGCGCCTGGCGATGGACGCCATCTGCGTCGGCCGAGAAGACCGCGTGGCGGCGACGGCGGTGGCGGCCGGTGGAGGCCAGGTAGGCGTCCGGGGCCAGGTCGTTCCAGCTGGCGGTGAACGCGACCCAGTCGGGCAGGGCGTGCGCGTCGAGCAGCGCCTGCATCGGGCCGGCGGCAACGAAGGCGAAGCCGTCCTGGCGGAGCTGGTCGTGCAGCGCGGGGAGTGCGGCGGTCATGGCTGGGATGGCGGGGAGGGGGCATCAGGATACGCCCGATCTGAACGCCCGCTCCCCTCGGCCATCAGCATGCTGCGATCTGAAGCCCTCTCCCCTCCGGGGAGAGGGTTGGGTGAGGGGGCTGGGCTCGCGGGAAGGCTTGTTCGTGCGTTGAGGGTGTTCTCGTTTGTCGCTCTGTAGCTGGGCTACTGCAGGAGTGGGGGGGGGGGGGGGGCGGGCCCCCCCCCA